>JBMOJB010000038.1:0-24098 GCA_049316985.1 Saprospiraceae bacterium
CTCTCAGGGGGGTCAGTATCACCGGAATGGGGGTCAGTATCACCGGAATATCCACTATTTAATATTAAGTAATAGAAGGATGCTTTTATCTTCAAATTTCAAATCTTAATAGTCAATGATTATTCTTAAAAACCACTAAACTGCCACAAACGCTTTCAAACCTTATGACCTTAGTAATCAACATACGATACAAACGTCACCTTATTACATTATTTTGGGTTGCAAATAAAGTAATAAGGTCATAAATCACACGAAATTATAGTTACTAAGGTGATAAGGTTGATTAGAAATGAAGTACTTCTTATCCTTGTTTCATTTTCAATCTTATTGAATGAACTTTTAAAGGATGTTAGTACTATCGATTTTAATTTGTCGACAATAGTTGACATAGAGCCAAAAAAACTTCAAATTCATCACTTGCAAATCATCATTTTGCTTTTCAATAATCCTGATTCTGACTTCAGAATAAGCTGGTAAACTCCTGCTTCAGGCAGGTCAATATTCATTTGAAAAGTATTTGGATCTGGCGAAAACACAAGGATAGTTTGTCCAAGCAAATTATAAATTTCGATTTGCTTGATTGAAAGAACAGATGACCACTGAATGCTGAACTCGCCGCTTGTCGGATTGGGGAAAATGCTGATCGCTTCAGAATTATTTACCTCAGGCAAGCTGCTACTACTATAGTACTCAATGGCTCCTATTGACCTGAGTGAAACGAATAGCTTTCCGAAATAATCTCTTTCGGGTGATTTGGTAGCATAAGCACTGCCAATCGCCAGACTTCCTTTCATTAAGGAGAAATCTCGAAGAGTAGTATCTCTGAAAAGTGGATCTGCAATCAAGTTGCCCGAAATGTTTACACCCGGCATCTCCGACCAATTCAATGTTTTGGGATTTATGGATTTATAACTGTGAAATAAGTTGTTGTAGAAGTAGGCGGTTTGATAGGCAAAGCCAGCCGTGGCATTCAGGTAGATCGGATAGGAACTATAGGTACTGAAAATATTATTATACACATGATTATTGAGCAGGTAGATCGGGTGCGAACTGGCATTTAGCGAGCGGAATGCGAAAGCGGTACTCTTGAAACAAGTATTATTGAAAATTCTTGAATTGTGGCAGGAGCTCAATTTGATTCCTGTTTTGCCACCAATGAAAATATTTGAGAATACATGAATGCTGTCTGCTTCCCAAGCTGCACCCAAGGGACAAAAATAGGGTAGTCCGGTATCTCCTCCTATATCTAAGCCGGCTGCCTCACAATTGACGAAAAGATTTTGTTCATAAGTGATATTTTTCGTGCCACCTTTACAATGGGATCCGTCTCCCGGCATATTTTCGAACCTGCAGTTGAAGATCCTGCCGTTGCGATTGCCATTCAGACTGATGCCATCTGTGATATTGATGCCGTCTTTAAATAGACAATTGCTGACCTCGAAATAGTCTGTTCCCGTGAATTTCAACATTGCTCCAGTATTTGCTTTGCCACTATTATTGAGGTTTTGAAATTTGCAATGATCCACGATAATATGGTGATTTGCCGTGAAACACGCGTAATCGTAATCAAAATAGAGCATATGAAACAAATATGTCGATTGGGAAGGATTATTACCGAAAAAATTCAAACCGGATAAATGCAAGAATTGTGCATGTTGAAAGGTATACGCTACTTGGATGGATATCGAATCCTGAAGCCAGGGACGAATATAGATCCATTTTGATGGTGATCCGATCAAGCTATCAAATACCTGACCGCGGTCGGTATAAATACCGGCATGCAAATAAATGGTATCGCCCGGATGCGCAGCTTTTGCCCTGCACACCTGGTATATCGAAGAATAGATTTGGCCTTTGCCTACGTGAATCTGTGCATCGAGTCTGGGTAGCAAATTGAAGAATAAAACGAAGTAAATCAATGTTTTCATTGTTATTTTCATGCTAAATGGTTAAATTTCATTTGACGAAGACAGTTTTGATCTTCTATTTTATCTCCCTTTCAAATCGTCCTGACGGTCAACGAGCTATTTTTATTTTCCTGCAACTACAAATGGTTTTTTGAACTTAGATCCTACACACAATATGTAGAAACCATTCGATAAAGTTGGGGTTTCTATTAGATTGTTCAAGGATAACAAATTGCCTTTGTCTACTACTTTTCCGTCAAGATTAAATATTTCATAAGTAGATCCCATGAGACTTTCTTCTATCTTGAGGTTTAAATCACTAACAACGGGATTGGGGGAAATTATTATTTTTGCCTCTTCATTTTGATTTTGCGTAGCGCTTAAGATTCCTGTCTGCAATTTTTCTATCGCACTGGATTTCAAATTGCACTTGATCGCTTGTAGCTCGGTTTCAAACATACCGGAAGAAGCATAGGTATGGGTTGGATTTATTTCTGTTGATGTATTGCCGTCTCCAAAATTCCAAAGATATGAATTGGCATTGGCTGAGTTGTTTTTAAATACAAATTGATTACTCGCCAGGTTGGTGTAGCTAAATTTAGCAATGGGATCATAGGTGCCCACTTTCCATTTTGTCAGATTTTCAAATATTACAATTTTAGTTGCAGCTCTGATAGCAGCAGCATCGGATGCCTGTAAGCCTGCATTGAAAGTAATCAAACCGGGATCTTTTCTAAACAAAATCGTGTAAAAGCAACAAGCGGCAGCATAGGTGCCGGCAACGGCAGGATGGCTTTCGTCGGAAGAATACAGTTCTAACTTGGGGAAATTTCGTCTCAAATATTTCCATACTTCACCCACAGGAGATAATATCGCTTCGTTGTCAATCGCCATTTTCATGTAGCGCAATTGCAACAAGCTATCCATACTCTGATAAGTACACACTTGTGGCCAGCTTGCACATTTCTCCGAATCCCCATTTTTTCTACCCCAGGTTCGATAGAAAACGGTTTCGGCACAGCTGTTTTTTGCATTAATGATGCTGTCCAAAATTTGTGCGTAGGGAAAAACTTCAGATTCCACCTGCTTAATTGGAGCTGCAGGTAACTGGCTTTGTTCTTGCAAGACCACATAATCCCAGTTACCTGTTGCAATTTTTGCGAGAGAAGTACTATTGCTTGAATGCCCTTTTAAGGTATAACCTCCAATAGCGTTGCTGTCGTAAATCAGCGCATCTCCCGCGCTAATCGCCATGTCTGAAACCATTTGAGGTAGATTGTTGACATAGGTGTAGCTATTTCCAAGAAATAGTACTTTTTTACTTTGACTTTGTCCAGAAGAGTATTGACAAAGGAAGAAGCTAAGCAGCAGGATTATCAATTTCATTCAGGATGCAGATTTGTTTCTATTTGCAATTTTAAGATAATTATTTGAAAATGAATGAAAATTAGCCAGTTTGCCTTCAAATTGGTGTATAAAGTTATACGATTGGCTTAATTTATTCATTTATCCCTTTCCCATCAAGTATTTTTGGAATGCATTTTTCAATCCTCGATACCCTGGTGTTGGTTTGCTTGGGAGCCGAGAAAAAGAGAATGTACCCCCGTTGTCGTCCCGGAGTCAATGCTTCAAAAGCAACTTTTAAATCAGGGAATACTTCAAATTTTTGTTGAAGTTCTTCGATAATACTGAGAGAAGGTTTTGGGGCAATTGGTGCTAAGTTGTTAGATTTTTCCAATTCTATAGCTTCCAGAAGGTAGGCTTTTATGACAGGTTCCAATTGCACAATGTTGTTGACATTGGTAAATTTAGCCAAGCGTCCTAATTGTGTGTTTTCGCCCGGTTTTTTCAGTATGGATTCGGTATCTTGTAGAAGAGCACCTTTGAAAAAGCTAATAGCTGCATAGTCATTAAAAGCAGCAACTATTGCGATATTTTTCCCAGCATAAGTATAGCAGGGCACACTCCATTTTAATTCTTCTGTCAAACCCGATGACAGCGCAATAGCCCTCAATGCTTTCAATTCTTCCGGCCACTTATGGACTTTGCATTGAAGTGTATTCCCTAAAGGACAGCGACCGCATCCTTCAATTAAGTAAGCATCAATTTTTGGATTTATTTTATTCATAAGTATTCAAGTCCAAAATTTCAGTTATAGATCATTCAATCCCTTGCCTGCCAGAATCATCGGAATACTATTTTCGACCCTTGACTCGCGGGTTTTTGATTGTTTGGGTGCAGAGAAATGCAGTAAATAGGCTCTTTGTCGACCTGGAGTCAAAGCCTCAAATGCAGTTTTTAATCCGGGCATTTCGTTCAGTTTACTTTGAAATTCCGCTGCCATTTTGAACTCCGATGGTTTTTTCAATTCCACTTTCAAACCGGCCTTTTCCACTTCGATGGCTTGTGATATATAGGCCTGAATGATGGGTTCCAACTCAATGATCTGCAACAATGAAGTGAAACGCATCTGGCGAGCGGCCTGTACATTTTCAGTCTGCTGGATTAATATTCTTTCTTCGTCTTTTAGCAAGGCGCCTTTGTGGAAAAGGAGTGCACAATATTCTTTAAAATCGTGAATGAGTACCACATTGCTGTTGTTCAAAGTATAGCAAGGTACGCCCCATTTCAGTTCTTCCGTCAATCCGCTAGAACTCAATATGGCGCGTAGTTGCTCCAGTTCTAGCTTCCATTTTTTGGCTTTGCTAAAGTAAAAATCAACTTTTGGATTCATAAAATATTTGAAGTAAACGCATCAAAAGTATTATTTTTTCTGAAATAAATAACTATTGTTCGCTACTCAAGGGATGCATTGATTCTTATTTAAATAATCAAAGTCATTTTTTGCTCAATCAACTTTAGTAAATCGACTTATTACACGGTCTGTATTTAAGAAGTAAATACCAGCCGGAAGTTCTGCAATGTCAATTTTATTCACTGCATACTTACTCTCCTTGACTAGTTGACCAGTGGAAGAGAAAATTTGAAACCCGGATTTGCATTCTGCAAATATCTCGGAACGAGCCGGATTAGGATAAAAAGCAGTATTAGGTTGATTTTCTGGAAAGTGATTTATTTCGCTTGTAGTTGTTGCGAGTCCAGTTGCACATTTATGCATGATTGTTACTCCTTTTCTATTTTCTGTATAATAGATAACTGGCTCGGAGCCGGTGTAATATACTTCCGGATCTGTTCGATTGGCAGGAAAAGAATTGCTGACCATTCTTGAAAACCTGTTTTTAGGGTCGATGGCCATAATCCATATTTCATTGTAGTAATTGGCAGGTTGAGAGGTAGTTCGTTCAGCGACAAAAAAGAAATAAGATTTATTGTTCCACCAAAAAGGCTCCGGCGAAAAAATGCCCTTCCTGCTTGACGGTGATTGTAGGGAATCTACCTTCTGCCAAACATTATTTATAGCTCGATAAATAGCTAGTTCGTCAAAATTAGGCTTCTTTTCGATACATGTTACAATCAGTTCGTTGTTGTATTCCGGCGAGCGAAACATCCAAACCTGTTCCTTTGCAAAGTTATTTGTACTCACTTGAACACTCTTTCCTTCAGACATCAGATAGTAACCAACTTGATCAATTCCTGCGATTTTTTTATAAAAAGCAATCCCTTCTGCTCCCTTAATCCAACGACCACCTTTCGAACCCTGTCCTAAATTAACTTCGCTTCCGGCATTATTGATAAATCGAATTACTTGTCCCGTGCCTGTCATAGTGTTGGGGTTAATACCGGCTGATGTTACAGCGCCGTGTGGATATGCAATATCGAAACTGGCAAAATAGGGAATTTTATTCAAAGCCGCTGGAGGCGGACTTTGAATCCATTTGTTGCCAATTTTCTTAATTCTGCCAATGCTAAATCCACTAGCTGTTGTTGCTGAATCCGGATAAATGATTTCAGTACCTTCTTGACTCATCACCCACTCCGGACCATTTGCAACCAATCGCATCCCTTGAAAGGAAGGTGTAGAATCCAGTAAAATACCTTTTCCATTCTTAGGTGAGATATACCCATTGCTGGGATCAATATCAGCTATCCATATTCCTTGTGCATTTGCCCAACAAATATGGTGGCCATACCAATCGACTTCGGGATCAGATAAGCTCATCGTGCTGTCAGAAATAATCACATCGTGGACTTTGAAGCTTTGTGCGGTGGAAGCAGATATTTGAATAAAAAGGCAGATTAAAAGAGATAGTGCTACTGTTTTCATTATTTTACATTTTGACAAATTTATGGGTTGTAGTTTCTCCAATGTCATCTAAAAGTCGAATGAAGTATGTGCCATTTAACAAGTTCGAAATATCTATTGAAGGTTTATGCACTTTTCCTTCAATAATGATATCACCCAATAAATTTGCAATTTGATATTGCATTATTCTATCGGATTCTGTAGTAAAATACAAAGTAGATGCACAGGGATTTGGAAAAATGACTGTACTTTCTTTTTGTTTGTCTTCTTTGACTTTTAAGTTTTTCTTGCACAAAGTATGAGCTGAAAAGAAGTTCCATACTTCGACACTTCCTTGAATATCCAGATTGGTTTTACCTAAGACAGCCGCCTGCGATGCAATATAAACACCTGGCCAGGTGTGACCACCATTTATCAGTCGGAAAAAACGAACATCTGTTTCACAGTTACAATTGCTGAAATTATAAACTTCAACAGTAGAACCATCTGCCGGATAGGTATCGGGAATTTGAACTACGGGATTCGCGTTTTTACACTTGTTATGTATGACCCAAAACTTAACTGCAGAATCCACTGGTACGATAGGAATTACCTGAGGATTTGTCATTGCGCCTCCTCCATAGGGCACTTGCGGGTCAGCGGTGCCATTAAAAAATGCCATAGGTACCGGTTTCATTGGTTTGCAATTTTTGTGCAGGACTTGGTCCATCGAACATCCCAGGCTCGCCATCGCAGCAAATCGTTCACTTGACTGACAGGCCAATCGTTGCACCATAAACGCACCATTTGAAAAACCACAAATGTATATTTTATCGGAATCAATGTTGTATTTTGGAATTAATACACCAATAAGTTTATCGATAAAACCGATATCGTCAATTCCAGCCTGGTCTGCTGTAGTATTTCTTCCGTCGGCCCATGAATAACCGGGAGTAGCGCTACCATAGCCCTGGGGATATACTACAATAAAATTACTTTGATCCGCCACCGGATTCATTTTTGAAAAACCCTGTGCATTAGCCATGTTTCCACTTCCTCCGTGCAAATTAAGCACTAAAGCTCTTTTGGTAGCACTGTTGTATCCTGTAGGTAAATGGACAGTAAACTTACGTTGATAGGTTTGATGCACTAAACTATCTACAACATTAATTTGGGCAAGAAGCAAGTTGCTAAGCAGTAAAAAAAACAGCGTGTAGGTGTTTTTCATCTTATTCTTTTGTAAATTTATCATTAATGACAAAGCCATTAGAGTCAGAAACATGAATAAAATACATTCCTTTTTCTAACAAAGACACATCTAGCGCCTCTCCACGAGTATCCCCTGAGATAACTTTCTGTCCTTGAGAATTCGTAATTTGATACTGGATCAGATCATCATTTTGTAATCGTATGAATAGGGTCGTATGCACAGGATTCGGATAAATTGAAATAACAGGTAGATTTTTGCTAATTTGAGATTCTGATAATGTCGAACTGGTCAATACTTGATGTAACTTCTCTGCGACTAATCTGGCAGGAGCAGGATTTAAATTGATGAGAACACAGATCACTGCTTTCGATAGTGTGTCATATAACATGAAAGAAGAATATCCACGAATACTTCCGCCGTGTGAATAGCAAGTTTTGCCATTTGCAACAATCTTTGAAATTCCGAAACCATAATTTCCAGAGCCAACAAATGTGCACATTTCTTTTATAGAATTTGGATGAAGTAATTTTCCTCCCAACAATTTATTATACCACTGCGCCATCTCACTGGAATTGGAGTACATTGCACCTGCAGCGTAAGCAGCAGAATTTAGTGAGGTTCTGGGAATGTTTCCGATATTCGCACCCATTTGCCAAGGATTCGCAGTTGGTACAAGAACTTTTTCCTGAACATCAAAAAATGTGCTGTCTAATTGCAAAGGATCTAAAATTCCTTCACGAATAAGTTTGGCAATGTTTTTTCCACCGGCACCTTCAGCAATCATACCTGCTAAAAGGTAGTTGGTATTGGAATAGCTCCAGCTGCTTCCTTTTTGAAACAAAGGTTTACCGACCCATCTTATTAGTTCTGTTGTCGAAAAGACCCGATTGGGATTCCTAAGGATAGAATCCGGATAACCGGCAATATCATTGTAATCAGCCAATCCGCTTGTGTGGTTTAACAATTGTCGGATGCTGATATTTCGATCTACATTTTCAAAATCGGGAAGCCATCGGTGTAGTGAATCATCTATATTTACCAAATTTTTTTCAGCAAGTTGTAGTAGCGCTACAGCAGTAAACAATTTGGTATTGCTGCCAATTCCGAATTCCATCCCAGGCTGAATGGGAACATTTGCAAAAGAAATCCCCGATGTGCCTTGCCATACTCCTTGTCCGGGATAGATGATACTTGCTGAAATGCCTTTCAGATTATAAGCAGATCTTATGCTATCCAACTTCATTTGAAGTAATGTGGACAACTTCGAATTTAGCGTTTGACCAAACGCAAAATGCGAAATGCCAGCTAACAAAAGGACTAAGTAGACTATTCTCTTCATTTTATTCTTTATGGAATTTTACAGAATAAATATTATTGTTGCTGTCTATAAAAGTTACTAAATAAATGCCTGAAAAAAGATTCGAAACATCTATGTAATTTCCAGTAACATTCGACTCTTGTAAAAGCGTGCCGATGGAATTCGCAATTTGAAATCGCACTAAGTTATCCTTTTCCGTTTTGATGAAAAGTGTATTTTTGACCGGATTGGGGTAAAGGTGAATTGAATTACTATCCATATCAATTAAATCTTTACTGGAAGTTGACTGGGAAGAGAGGCACTTGGAATGAAAATTCATTACGGATTGGGTTTCTCCAATATTATCCATAGGGTTTCCTAATGCCGCATTAATCGTTTCATGGTCGTAAGGCTTGGCATTAAACAAAGTGGAACTTGGGTGTGCATTCGCTAATAGTTTGTTGTTAAATTTATTGTTTGCATAGACCCTATCTACAGTGTTTTGATGTACTAAGTGAAATCTGGGCAAAGGTTTTCCCGGTGCAATATTGAGCTCAGGAGAGGCATCGTCATAAAGTGAAGGATCGTTTCCGAAGGCATTTAGCAGAGGAGCCCTTCTACTGATATTGTTGCCAGCCTGTTGGAATTCTTCAAGGAGGTCAAAAACGCCACAATCCAGGCTGCAAGTACACTTAATTTTACTCAAAGATATTCCTTCTTTTTGAAGAATCTTTTCGTTTGTAGACAGCAATAAAGCCAGGTGGGCACCAGCAGAATGACCAATCAAACTCACTTTCGAAGAGTCACCTCCATAGCGAGAAATATTCCGGATGACCCAGCCGACTGCTTTCGCACAATCCTGAGGATGAACGGGAAAACGAATTGCAGTGCTTGAAACGGTATCGAAATCGTAAGGTGAAAGTCGGTAATTTAAACTTACAAAAACATAACCACTGTCTGTAAAAAGTGTCGCTTTGCTTCCAACTTGAGCTTTGTCACCTGCTCTCCAATAACCTCCATGTATATAAATAATCACGGGTCTGATTCCGGAAAAAAATTTAGGCTTGTAAATATCAAGGCTCAGTAAATTTGGATTTACATCTGTTATTTTATCGTATTGTATGTCTTTGAACGATGTGTAATTTTGAGCCGTAACGGAATTTAAAAAGAAAATAATGATGATTGTGTATGCTATTTTGTGCATGATTCTACTCTTTAATGAATTTTGAAACTTTAAAACCACCGCAATCATCTTTTAATTGAATATAGTAAATACCTTTCTGCAAAAATGAGACATCAATCGAATTGTCTTTTATGCTGGAAATTTGCAAAACCTGACCAAGCGAATTTATAATTTGATACTGCTTTACATTACTATAATTTGAACCAATATAAAGTGTTGTAAGTACAGGATTTGGGTATATTATATGAGAAAGATTGAAGTCAACGTCACTTACCGATGTTGGTTTTTTAGCAAGCACGCCTTTGTAAATCCAGGAAGTATTGTTTGAGGTATCTTGAGCACAATCATATCCACCAAAATAATACACTGCATTTTGATCTTCGGCAAAAGGAGATTTACAAATCGTTCGACAAGCTCTCAGGCGCTTATTGGTGGGAAGTGGATTGGCATTATCATATATATGACCATATTTATAAGTGCCGTTTAGGCTTCTTTGCATAAAGTAAGAGCCATTATAAGGATGAGACCTGTAATTTGGATTTTCCACCCATAAACTCATCCACCAGATTTTGTTTCCGTTTTGAGTATCAGGATAAAAATTATTGTACGCCGATAAGGTTGGGCCATTGTAAGTGCCGCCCCACCATTCTTTTGCAAAAAATCCGCGAATGTCAAATTCGGTGTACACTTTATGGTTGTTGAAGGGTTGAATCACCTGGACAATTCCGGGGTTAGCACGGGTACCGATGATGACTTCATTTTTACTGCCTAAGGGGTCAGGTACGCAGGTAATACCACGCATAATATTTTTCTCGTCCCCCGAAGCTACTGAAGTGTAAGGCCAGCGATAAACCAATTGCCAGCTAGGGTTTGTTCCGTCGATTCTGCGGTACAGTCCGCCGAGGGTATCTTTTCCGATTACATCGACACCAGCTGCAGCATAGAGGTCTCCATTGCATTCACACATTGCCATCACTCTACCTTGTCCGCTTAATTCTTGTTTTGGATCCACAACTAAAAGTCCTTCGGCACTTTCATCATATTGAGCTTTTACTATCGATCCTGCGGTCAAACCACCAAATAAGAATTGTTTACCCGTAACTTTGTCGCTGTGGACTGCAAAAGAACGGATTCCGGCTTCGGAAGGCAATTGAAAAACATTGTTTTTGTACCACAGATTAGAGTTGTCATTTCGCACCCAAATGCCTGCAATTTTCGGATTTAAAATGTCAGAAAAGCCACCCACCAGTAAATTTACTTTTGGGTTAAGGGTTTGGTTATTGACATCTTTGCTGAAAAACACTGAAGCTATTGCATCGCTTCTTAGCGAAGTATAACCAACTGAGGTGTCGACGACCCAAGGTGAGTTATAGGCATCTTTGCGCAAAACCTGAGTCCCTTCATGCTGAGGAGTTACAGGATAATCCATCCAATTACCCATTCCTGCAAATAGTTTTCCTTTGTGTTGGACGATAGCCATAGTTTCCGTGCTACCTAGGAACCTACCGTTAATGTCATTTTTGCCGGGAAAGTAGTCTTTATAAAAAGTCATGCTGTCCACGCTGTTTTGTGCATTCAGACTTAGTCCATATATAATGTTAACCAACAATATTAGTATCTTCTTTTTCATTTTCTTTTCATTTGTGATTTGAATTCACTTTGACTTTAAAAATCAGGAAAAGTAAAATGTGAATGCAATGTTAATAATAAAAATAGATATTGAAAATTGTCTAATACACTCTTTTGATTGGTTTTAAAATTAGTCTGCTGCAAATCTCAGGCAGTTCAGTTGATTATCTTAAATATATGTAAACAAACTCAATCAGGTTAAGCGTCAAATGGGCTGCGAAAACCCAAATGATACTTTTTCTCTTAAATGTGATGAAAGCAAATGGCAGACCTACAAATATGGCAGTCATCAAGATATACCAGAATCCGCCGGTCCAATGCAGCAAGCCAAAAAATATTGTATTCAGCGCAATTGCTTTCTGAAACGAGTATTGCTCTAAAAAGAGTGTCAAACTATAGTTTCGGTACAGACTTTCTTCCACAAATGGGGCAAAGATGACGTTGGCCACAAAGAATATGATGGTCTGCTTGCCCAATGCATTCATTGTTTCGCCGGCAGGAACATAGTCGCCGATTGAATTTTGTAAAAATAGTTGAAGGGGAGACAGTAGAAAAATATACAGGATCGCAATTGATATGCCTGTTAGCCCACCAAAGCATATTTCCTGAACCAAACTTGTGTTTTTCGGAACATGCCAGTTCTTTTTGAAAATATTGAAGTGGTCTTTTCTGCTGCTGAAGTAAAGGGTCGACAATAATAATAGCTGCACGCAAAGAATAATCGTTGGAACATTTTCAGTTATTTTAACAGGAATACTGTTTTCCTCAATTCCTTGAGCACCAAAATAGATGCTTGCAATAATGATCGCTAATAAAAACCAGATCGGAGCTAGTATGAGATTGAGCCAGGCACTTTTTATGGATTTCATTTTTTAGTAGATTGGTTTATATTGAGCTTTCTATTGAACTATGACGATTTATTTCTTTGAAAAAAAATGCAAGAAGAGCATTTTCAATTTATTTCATTGGCCTTTAAAACGCGCAAGAAATTTCCACCCATAATCTTATTGATGTCTTTTTTACTAAAGCCTTTTTCAAGCAAGGCTTTAGTAATTAGAGGATAGGTCGTCACATCATCCAATTCGGAAGGAGGAGAATCTATCCCATCAAAATCAGAGCCGATACCCACATAATCTATGCCCACAAGTTTGATTACATATTCAAGATGTTGCATCAATAAAGAAAATGGTGCCCGGAGTTGATCAACTTCCGTTCTATATTTATCATCTATTATATTATCTCTTTGCTCTTCTGTCAGACCGGTTTTGCTTAACGAATCGGCTTCAGCAGCGTGTTTGGCTTTAAACGCCTTTCTGTTTTTAAAGTAATCATTGTCGAGGAAACCGGAATAGAAGTTGATCTGAACGACGCCACCTTGTTTTGCGATCGCTTTGATCTGCTCATCTTTGAGGTTTCTCTGGTGCTGGCACAATGCGTAAACCGAGCTGTGAGAAGCAAATGCCGGTTTAGTTGAGGTAGCCATTACATCCCAGAATGTTTTTTCTCCGACATGGCTGATATCGACCAGCATGCCCAGTTTGTTCATGCGTTGCACCACTTGCTTGCCAAAATCTGTCAGTCCTTTGTGTTCCAGATTGGGTTTGTTTTTTTCGTCAGCAGCACTTGATGCCCAGTCGGTGGAATTGTTCCAGGTCAGCGTCATGTATCTGACACCACGTTTGTAAAATGAGTCCAGTTTGTTCAGATCATTTTCAATCATATGACCACCTTCTACTCCTGACATGGCCGCTATTTTGCCCTGTTTTATGGTTTTGAGCATCCCTTTGCTGTTGTCCACCATCACGATTTTGTCCGGATTGCGTTTGATTAGCGCATCAAGGGTGTCAATTTGCTGATTTGCATAAGCGAAGGGGTTCTCTTTTTCTCCATCACAAAAAACAGAAAATATCTGCGCATCCAATCCGCCTTTTTTCCAGCGTGCGAGGTCGCTATGGGTCTTTCCACTCAAGTCCCGATCGAAAACCATTCCTTCATCTACTGCTTTAGAGAGAATGTCGTTGTGTGTATCTATTAGCAGCGCATCGCGATGAATTTTTTGAAAGGACTGCGAAAATAAACAATCGGTGAAAAGCAAAGCGACAATAAGTGAAATAAGCTTCATAAAGGGTATTTTGTTTATTAACTGCAAAAATACAATTTCCATCTGACCTGAAATTCCGGAATTGATACAATTGCAAATGATTTTGGAAGTCCATCAATAGAACCTACTGTTTATGTCGATTGTATTATTTTATCTTGAATTCATACATTCCCAAGGGAGCTGTCCTTGGTTGCGTCTCTTTTTTACCCGATTTGGATTCTGCAGAAATATAGTACTCGACGGTTTTGCCGGATTGATGAAAAGGGATCTCAGCAAAATAATGATCTTTGGTTCCGGAAGACTTCAGCGGTATTGTTTTCCAGTTCTCTTCACTTTTTACGCGCCAATACAAAGCGCTTTTATCCAATTCTAATCCTTTTTTGCTGTAATCGATGATGGTAGTAAATACTATATTTCTGTTTTTTGCATCGACTTCATCAACTATTCTTTTTGTAGTAATAAACAACATCTCCGAATCCCAAACGGCTCTCGTGCGGCAATGCAACGCATCTCCAAAGCTCCAGCCATACCCGCTTTTGTAATGTTGTTGCATTTCAGCAGAAACTACAGGTTCATCTTTTAAAGCAAACTCAAAACCTTTAACCGTATAGCCCGGCATCGCTTGCTGCCATGTTTTTAGTGCGGCACTATCTGTTTTAATTTGAAATAGTGGTACGTAAATGGTTTTGTTTACGATGATTGAATTGGTATAGGCAGCTAATTTTTCCATGCTGTATCGAGCAGTTTTTAACCTCAGTATTTTATAAGGACGGCCATATGCTGTCTTCAGTTTCTTGAGTTCATTTTCAACAATATTTTCATAAATAGGGTACAATTCGTGGTTTTTGGGAGGTTCTGCAACCAGAATCCGCTCTTCGTCCAGTAGTTTCATGAAGCAATCGATATGCTGGATACCATATTTTTCAAAATTGGAAATGATATTGTAGTTGTTGATACCAAGTAGTTTTTTATTTAATTTCAGGAATTTTTCTTGCGGTACTTTATAGTAATTGTTCTCATTCAGCAGCACACAGGTCGAGAATGCCGAGCCTAATCCATCCGTGATGAAATTACCTCCTGTGCTGACAAATGGCAGGTCCAGAACTGGTATGTTCAAAGTTTTGCCGATTGGCAGAATAGCATTATCATCTGCTTCGGTTTTGATGATATTATTGTCTTTATCGACAAAAAGAAAATGCAAAGAATCGCTACAGCCTATTTTGGTATCCGGTGTAGAATAGATGTATTTGGGGTCGGCCAGCATCATTTTTCCTTCTGAAGAAAACACAGCGCTCGGTCCCCAGTCTCTGGTCCACCAGGCATCCACTCCCTGCGAAGTGGTGATGAAAGTATTGCGAGATGCATCAATGCCCCATTTATTGTACCAACTAATCGCTTCATTTTTTGCTTCTTCATTTTTAACCAAAGTATAAAGGTGATTGTCTTTTGCCAGTTCTATAGCCAGTTTGTAGGGTACACAGAGGGGATAGGTGATCATCGTGCCAATGGCGGGCTCCCATTCAGCAGCGGTTCTGTTTAAGTTATTTTGCGTATAAAAATTCTGACTTAAAACAGAAAATGAAGTCAAAAGCAAATAAAATAGGAAAGCAGAGGTTTTCATTATTTGTTTTTTGAAAACAGTATTTTTTGGTTGATACATTGCTGGATATGGTTTAAATTATCAAGTTGATTTATACTACGTCTAAGTGCTCATGTTTATTTTGCGGTAAAAGTATAGAAATTTCATCACCCACAATAATTTCCCCTCCTACAAGAACAACCGCCATAATACCTGCTTTTCGAATGAGATTTCCGTTCTCATCTTTATCCAATACTGCTTTCATCAGCCCTTTCTGAATCGAATCGATTTGGCTGCAGGGGTTTCTCAAGCCGGTGATCTGAATAGTAGCTTCAGCCCCTATTTTCAAAATTGTATTCTTGGGTAAATTTAGCAAATCTATTCCGGAAGTACTTATGTTTTCTCCCATATCACCGGGTCTGACACTAAAGCCTTTAGCTCTTAGCTCCTCAAACAATTCAGTATGAATCAGATGGACTTGTCTCAAATTGGGTTGATCTGGATTTTTGGCCACCCTTGATCGGTGTTTAACCGTGACGCCCGAATGAGCATCACCTTCTACACCCAAACCACTCAGAAGCCTGATGCTATTACAATTGAACTTGTTAAATGTATGTGAATTGCTTTTGCTAAGGGCGACGACTTTTGCTATTGCCATAGATCGAATAATATTTTAGTATTAAATATCAATCTCTTTCAAATAATTGTTTTCCAGTACTTTTATTTGTGAAAGGTAAGGACCGAATGATGCTGAATAATGAAAGAATATTCCATAAATTTATTAATAAACTATAAATGCAAGCAATTCGACCTCATCGGTTATGCTCAACTACGAAAACATCTATGCTATAAATATTAAATAACTTTCTGATTAAAATTATACAAAAATATTGGTTCGATTCCGGAATCCGAAGGATTCAAATATTTATAGAAAAATATTGGCAATATGATATTCGACCGCAACGGGGTCGTACAACAACTATAAATCATTGCTAAAAATATTAAATCCCTTCCTGATTAATTTACTAACAAAGTTTGTCAGTGATTCCGAATCGGAAGCATTTAAATAAGTATTGAAATTCATAGACCAATCGACTCTGCCTCGCCCCCTTTGATGTAGCCGCATATATATAGTATCTTAAACAAAACATCATTTTGATTTGCAAATTCTGCCAAGCTTGCAACCAGAAAAAGCTCCTTAGGAGCGTTCTGTTTGTAGAAACAATACCAGACCCATAAAATTGAGCTCCATCGGAGCGACCTGCAAGACAACATTTATCTGTTTCGATATTAAATGGGCTAGACAGGTCGCTCCCATGGAGCTCATCATAATCGGATACCTATTTTTCTACAGACAGATTGCTCCCACGGAGCAGAAATTAATCCTAATGGTCAATGTTTATCTAAAAACAGTTCTTTGTGGCACATGTCATTCCGTTCAATGCCCCTTCTCACCCAGAATCGACTGGTTCTGAATATTTCAAAAATATTTATAAATTTGCTAAAAAACATAAATGCAAGCTATTCGACCTTATAAGCGTCGCTCAACTGCGAAAACATTTATGCATTAAATATTAAATACCTTTCATATTGACTTAAAACAAAGTTATTGGTTCGATTCCGGAATCCGAAGGATTCAAATATTTATAGAAAATTTTGGCAATATAATATTCGACCCCAACGGGGTCGCACAACAATGATAATCATTTTGCTATAAATATTAAATCCCTTCGGGATTAATTTCATAACTAAGTTTTTAGTTTGATTCCGAATCCGACACTTTTACACATGTATAGAATTTCATAGAACCAATCAGCTATGCCTTGTGGTGGGTGTGAAGATTGATGTACTGCAGTAAAATAAAAAATGCCCAAATAAACATGAATGCCAAATATATGGATTAATATTTAATTGAGCAATTAAGCCGTTAAAATGTACGATATCTGCTTGATTTATGGCATAAATCGCTCAAACGCCTTACCATTGAATTTGTAGACTCCATGTTCGTGAGTACCCAGCCAGATGTCACCGAAGTTATCCTGGTAAATGGAGAATACAGATACAATTTTGTCAGCATCGGTGGTAGGATAGAAAGTTAACTGCTGACCTTTTCCATGAGCTCGATTATTGAATCGCCATACACCCCGATCCGCCATCCATATTTCACCATTTTTGTCTTCAATGATTGACATGAAATAAGTGAAATCTTTACCATCTTTTGTCACCAGGTTTTCAATTCCTTTTTCTCTCCTGTAATGGATAGAATCCGATTTGTCAGATTCACTTTTTTCAATATTGTATCGATACTTTGTATTGCAAAACCAGAATTTCCCTTTTTCATCCTGCAATATGGAGCGGATACCAAAAGAGCCTGCACCTTCCAGCTCCGACAGGTGTTTTTCATACATCCATTCGTGCTTTTTTCCGTCGTATCGGCAAATACCCAGTGACGAAGTGCCAAACCAGACATTACCCTTGCGGTCTTTGTAAATTTTGTAAACATCGTATGGATTGTAGGTCATAAACGGGTTTTGAGAACGTGGATATTTGGCGATAAAATCTTCACCTGCCTTTGTTTTTGGGAATTTCAATCGGTACAACTTGCTTCCATCATATCGGTAAACCACACCGGAATCCTGTGCACCTTTGAACCACAAGTCATCAGTTTGTAACTTCCAATCACTAGTGGAGGCGCTACTAGGTTCCAGGGTTTTAAATCTTTTACCATCGAATTGGCTGATGCCATTTCCGGTTGTGAAGTAGATATTGCCGGATTTATCGGTTTGAATCGCCTCAATTTTATTGTCGCACAATCCATCTTTTGTTGTGAAATGGGCAATGCTTTTTTTGTGTCCCGCAGTAGTACCGGGATCATAGCGATATACGCCGTCCGTCCAGCTACCAAACCAATAGATGTTGTTCTTGTCCTGCAATATATTCATCAGATCATTGCCAAGTACAGACACCCTATCGCCCTTGGCAATATTAGCTATTTTATCATAAGCTAAGCGCTTGGTATCTTGACCTTTGCAAGAAAATAATAGCGCTAAGGCCGATAGGACTATAATAGGAATCGTCTTCATTGTCGTGGAAATCAGTGATTACTTGTGCTCATTATCTTTTTTGATTTTCAATTCCTCAAAAACTTTGTCTATACGACTCATGTCATACTTGTTGTCTTTGAAATAGTTGTAATAGTGCTGTAGCATATTTTCTCCGGTAAAATTGGGACTGTATTCATCTTTGAGGTGTGCTTTGAAAATGGCAATTGCCTTGTCGTACTCATTGTGGTATAAATAAGCACTGGCTAGATCCATCAATAGGTCCAGATTACTGGGATAAAGCTGTACTCCTCGTTTAAGGTAAGCAATGGAGGCATCGAGTTTTTTATTTTCAAACAAATACCAGCCTATTTCTTCAAACAGCCCACTTTGCAATTGAAGTGAATCAGGGCTGCTTATTTTTGTGGATCTCGGAAATTCTTTGCCATTAACGTTACGGGTGTAACCAATTATGTTTCCTTTTTCATCTTTGACAAATGTCTTCACTGCGGCGAATTCTTCGTTAAAGAAAGTAGTCGGCGAAGTATAATACATTTTTACGTATTGTCCGCTGGTATAGAAGTGGAATGCATTGTCTTTCTGGCCAACCGCTGCCCAGGTCTGATCGTACAGGTAGATTCCTTCATAGCTTTTTAAAACACTGTCATCTATGGTTATGGTTTTCTTTCTTTTCGGATCGCGGTAAAAATTCTTCCATTTATATGCCTTGGCAACACTGTTGATTACTTCCGGAATTAACTTTGGATTGTCCGTATTCATAAAAATGACAACTCCGTAACCACCTTCCATACTGCCGTAAAAATCACCGCAAAATCCGTCATTTCCTGCTCCGTGTTCGAAATACAAAGTGCCATCGTGGTCTTCAATAAAAGAACCCATCGAGGTAGGGCCGTTGTTGTAAGGGCTCAGGTGTAATTTTACCATTTCGTTGCTCAAAACAGCAGATGGTTTTTTACCTTGATACGCCATTTGCATGTCAATGATGTATTGGCAAAGGTCGCTTGGTGTCATCCACAGACCGGCAGCTGCTTGTTCAGGATACACATGAAATTTATTTTCAATCGGAGTACCATCGCGGTTGTAGGCGGATGAACAAAGAGCTTGTCGGTCTTTTGCCGGAGGTTGCGCATAAGAACTATTGACCATTCCAATCTGCTTCAATACATTTTCGTACATCCAGGTATCATAAGCTTGTTGCGTCACATCGGTAAGCAGCACTTGCGAAATACTGGTGCCACCACCGGAATATTCAAATTTTTGATCGGGTTCGTACATACTTCTTACTGCGGGCGTGAAGGAGGGTGATTTACCTTCCAGCACTTCATATATTGTAGGTATAGGTCCATTGATATCGTGTCCCGGAAAACCGTGAACCGTCAGTCCGGCATTGTGGCTTAGCAGATTGGCGAGCGTAATTTTTTTTCCTTTTGACAGCGAGTCATATGGGAATTTCCTGGATTTGAGGTATTGATTGACATCCGTATATAAATCTACTTTTTTATCCTGAGCCAGTTTTAATATCCCAACCGCATTAAGCGATTTACTGATGGATCCCGGCTCGAATAGTGTTTCGGCACTCATTGCTCTTTTTTCAGCAACATCTGCCCAACCATATCCTTTTGCCCAGGCAATCTTATAGTCATGAATTACAGCGATACTCAGTCCATTTACCTGGTATTTGGCCATGCGCTCGGTAATCGTCCCGGGTTTTTCATCGTTGATCAGCAGGTTCCCTGAAATATTACTTTCAACTTCTTTGATTTTTCGGAGGGTTTTTTTGTCATATTGTTCTTGCGAAAAAGTTGTTGGACCTAATATTGCGTTTAAAATAAGGATGATGCAAAATTTCAAGGTGGTTTTGGTTGACATGTAATCTTGAATTTTAAATGGTTTGTAAATTCGAGTCATCATTAAGCAGCTATAATAGCAAATATGTATCTAATATTGTTGAAAAATTGCTTTTTAGCTATTTTATACTACTCTGAAAAACAATTAAAACGTCCTAAACCTTCAATTAGTCGTTCATCATATCTGCAAGCACCGCGTTGAGTGCCAAACCAGATATTGCCACTTTTATCTTCCATAATTCCAAAAACTTGTCCGTTCTCTTTGTGAATCAGCTGCATGCAATTTTCGTCCTTAGCTGCCAGATTTTGATCGTAGCGATACAGCATCATATTTTGGCTATTTCTTTCCCCTGCGCTTATCCAAATGATTCCTTTGCTGTCTTCAAATAGATAGCCGATAAAATCCTTTGAGACATTATTGTTTAGTGAAGGCTCAGAAAATTGTGTATTGAAGCAATATAATCCGTTCTGACCACCGATCCAGATATTTCCTTTTTGGTCTTCTATTATCGATCGTACATTAGGGAATGACAATTTTTCCTTGTTGTCAAAAGGCGTGAATTGCTTTCCATCGAAAGTGCACACATCCCCATTTTCGCCATAGCGAGTGCCAATCCATATTTTCCCCGTTTTATCCTGAATAATTGAATTGATGGAGTGGCCACTTAGCCCATCCTTGGTAGAAAAATTGCGGAAGGTTTTTCCATCGTAACAACTTATTCCGTTATCAGTCCCAATCCATATTATTCCGCTTTTATCTTGAAAAAAGCACAAAACCATATCATCGGCAATACCATCTTTTGTTTCGAAATGGGTGAATTTATTTCCCTGCTCGTCTAATCGGCCTGCATTGTATCGATAAATGCCTGCACCGATTGTTCCAAACCATATATTGCCACTGTTGTCTTCCAGTATAGAAAAGGTATGAAATTGGAGCAGTCCTTCTTTTAAAGTGTGATTGGTGAAAAAATGGCCATCATACGAAATGATGCCTTCCCAGGTAGAAAACCAGAAAATCCCGTTTTTATCCTGAAGCAGATTGCGGGTGATTTCACGTGGTCCATGTTTTGCAACGGTGTCATTTGTAGCAACAAAATAGGGGTCTACAGGATTGCTCGTTTTTGTATTTACTTTTTCTTGTCCATTGCAGGATGAAAACAAACTAATTAAAAATAGGGGAAGGATCACCTTTAGTAAAATATCTAATTTCATAAGTATAATTTTAAATGTCTGCAAACCTAAAGGAAATTTTACTAGGATCTTGTTAACAAGTAGTTATTATAAAAATTGAAAATTGAAAGTTGAAAATTGAAAATTGAGAATTTAGAATTGAGAATTAAGAATTACGAATTACGAATGAATAAAGCTACTGTTGTTTAGACAATTGTTTAGGATTTGGGCATTGCACGTAAGCTGAAAACAAACCTTTTGTATAACTAAAAATAAGCGCTTGCAGCTCACTCAACTATAGCTAGGAACTTATGCAGTTTTCAATTTTGATTTACCATTAAATTTTTCGATATTAATAGTTAAGAAAAGAGAAAGCCCTGAATGGTCGTAATATATCAGCGATGGGTGCAGCCCATCGTTTTGAACCAATCGACTCTGCCTCGTCCCCGCCTATGGAGCCGTATATATAGTATCCTAAGCAAAACATCATTTTTATTTGCAAATTCTGCCAAGCTTGCAACCAGAAAAAGCTCCTTAGGAGCCTTCTGTTTGTAGAAACAATTCCAGCCCATAAAATTGAGCTCCATCGGAGCGACCTGCAAGGCAGCATTTATCCGTTTCGATATTGTATTAAGGATACAGGTCGCTCCCAAGGAGCTCTTCCTTATAGGATACCTATTTTTCTACAGAAAGATTGCTCCCACGGAGCATAAATGATTCCAAAAGGTCAATATTTATCTGAAACAACTTATTATGACACATGTCATTCCATTATTAGCCCGTTCACACCCAAAATCGATTGGTTTTGAATAATGCAAAAATATTCCATAAATTTATTAAAAATCTATAAATTCAAACAATTCGACCTCATCAGTTCAGTTCATCCGCGAAAACATTTATGCTATAAATAATAAATAACTTTCTGATTAACATAAAACAAAAAGAATGGGGTAGATTTCAGAATCCGAAGGATTCAAATATTTATAGAAAATGCACACATCGCTATGGTCTTTCGCCCTTTCAGGGCTTGAAACAAGCAGATTATTGGATTGCATTCCTGTAATTTAGTTATCTTATTTGAAATTGGCAGTTCACTAACCTCCCTTTAACTTATTACCTTATCGCAGGTGAAAAGGTAGTAAAATTTGATTTAGAAGCATTTTCATTCCTGCCTGCCGGCCGGCAGGTTCAATTGTCACTTTTCAATTTCTAAACGCTATGATCAACAATAAACCAAAGTACTTATTTAATCATCGTTTGCCTTTTCCAATAGGTCAGACTGCGCCACAACCACTCAAACGGACCGTAATTAAAGTACTTCAACCACAATGTGCTGATAACAATCTGACTCAAATACAGCGTAATACCGAAAAGGCTTAGATAATATTGCCCGACTTGACCTCCATAACCTAGACCCTGTGGCAAGAAAACAAACTGGCAGACCAGCGAATGCATGATGTAATTGCTGAACGCCATTTTACCAACCGGCGCAATAATGGACATGATTTTTTTGCCGGCAATTGTCTGAAAACAAAGCATCAGTGTGCCCGCATATACCAATGCAAGTGGTGCCACTCCAAAAGCATAGGCTATGGTTTGATACAGGCCATTTGGCTTTAAGTTATAGTAATCAGAAACAAAATTCTCGGAGTAGTAGGCTAAAAGGTAATTTGCGGGTAGACCAATCAGCAAACCAACTCCAATGATTTTCAAAATGGTATTTCTGTTTTGAGCTATATTTTTATAGAATCCGGAACGTCCAATTACAAATCCAATTAAAAACATACCGAATACTTTTGGGATCCGGCTGATAAAAACAAGATAGGAAAATCTGTAAAATACGCCACCCATATTGCCCACCCACATATCCCACCAACTGGCCTTGTTGATCCACGCATTGTAATCAGCATCTGTTGAAATACCAAGCAAGTATTGCGACACCTTATTTCCGGCATCTTGTAAAAATACAGCAGGTGAATTCAGCACTGGCCAATGCAGTTTTAGCGCATACAAAATAATTGGCGAAAGTATCAGGCAAGCACCGGTGATCAATAGTGTTTTATTGCTAAACTTTCTGAAAGGTAACAACAGAAACCCGAGCATCGCATAGAAAAGCACGATGTCGCCATTCCAGATCAATATATGAAAAGAACCCAACAGCAACATGAATCCAAGGCGTCTCCTGACTGTTGGTGTAGCATCGATTCCCCTGTTTGTTCCGCGCTGCAACTGCAAAGCAATTCCCCAGCCAAATAACATGCTGAATATGGAGTAGAATTTCCCATCAATAAACATACTGTATACGAAGCTTAGTTGATGGTCGAGTTCAGACGTTATAAAAGGCCCTGTTTCTACTCTATTGGGCCCCCATCCTAATCCACCGGCGGTAAGATTGGCGATGAGAATACCAAAAATGGCAAATCCACGGAGTACATCCATGAAGATTTCTCTTTCATTGTGTTGCAAGGGTGTGATTTTTGACATTGGATTTTTCGTTTGGTAAGGGTAGAGAAAATTACTTTTTCAGCAATAATTCAGCAATCTGCTTGGAAAGTACTCTGGTTGAAAATGGTTTAGTGACATACAAGGAAGCTCCTACTGAATAACCCTTTTTGATGTCTTCATCTGAAGTTTTTGCTGACATAAAAACTACTTTTGTCCCCTGAAATTTCTCATTGCTTTTTATACTACTGCAAATCTGATAACCATCCACATCAGGCATCATGATATCCAGTAGCACGATATCAGGAATAAAATCTTCAATAATTGACAAAGCCTCCGTACCATTTCTCGCAATAAGTACCTCATATCCACTTTTGAGCATAATAAATTCAAGTGGCATCAATATGTGTGGATCGTCATCAACAATTAAAATCTTATAATTCATTTGCAAATAAAATCAACATGGCTCAGATAAGCGAAAGATTGAA
>JBMOJB010000039.1:0-24003 GCA_049316985.1 Saprospiraceae bacterium
TTTGAAGGCATAACCCGTTGTTCTTGATACGGGTGCTGCAACAATCTGATCCACGGTGTTCATTTGATAGTAGGTCAAATCCAATCCCATTTTATTGTTGAAAAAACGCGTTTCAAGTCCAAGTTCTGCACTTTTTGTTCTTTCGGGTTTTAAACTAAGATTGTTTTTTGTATCACTTAATGATGCCAACGCAACCCCACCATAAGAAGTAGCATATACGGATGCATCTTCAGCAAGCGGATTCACGCCGATTGTGTAGAAGTCGTTGACGATTCTTGTTGGTGCAGCGTTTCCTACTTCTGCATAATTCAGACGCAATTTGCCAAAACTAAATATGCTGTTTTCAGGAATAAATTTGCTGAAAATGAATCCCAGGGAAGCGGAAGGATAGAAGTAGGAATTATTTGCGGTCGGCAATGAACTGGCTTTATCTCTTCTGGCAGAAACATCTAAGAATAAAAAGTCGTCGTAATTTAATATGCCTTGCGCAAACATACCATTCACCTGCAATCTTGATGCAATTTCAGTTGGTGCATTGCGCGCATTAGCACTATTCGCCAATGCATAAATTCCCGGAATCGCCAATCCGCCGTTGGTTTTATCAGATATCGAATTGATGTCTGTTTTTCGCACATTGGATCCCAGCAGTGCATTGAATTTCAATTTATTTGCCAGTTTCAACTGAGTTGTACTGAGCATGAAATCAAAGTTTTTTTCCTGGAAGGATCGGTCAAATCTTGAATATTCGGATACATCTACAGAGCCTACCGCTATGCGTTCTTCCTGGAATTCATTGTATTTATCCAATGACACCTGACCCCGAACATTGAGCCAATTGGTCAATTTGTATTCTGCAGCGATGTTTCCAAAATAGCGACCACGGCCATCATTTTCATAATTTTGTCTTCTGGTCCAATAGGGGTTATCCCAGTATATAGGACCTGAACCACTGAGGTCCCCCCAATTCCAGGTTATGTTCTTTTTATTTCGTGAATAAGCTTCTTCCTGAGATTTCAAATCTACGCCCACATTCCACCACTGTCTATAATTAGTCATGAGGTTTTTGGAATCATATCCTGTACCAAAACGGCCGGTTGCAGACAAATCGGTATAGTTGATATTGGACGTAATTTTTAGTTTGGAAGTAATATTAAAACCTGCTCCAAAGTTGATCAGGTCTTTGGTCATACTGCTATTCGGCAAAATACCTTTATCTGTAAGGTGATTGTAGCCTAATTTGAAATAGCCTCTATCATTGCTGCCATCGATACTAAATCCATTATTAGTCCCGATTGAATTTTCGAAAAAAGTACCGGGGTCATTCGCTGCAGCTACCCAAGGTGTTGCTTTTTGATAATTTGGCGATGCGGGATCGAAAGCGTCCCATTGAAACACCAATTTATTTGGATCAAAAGGTGCTCCCCAGGAAGCATCTTCGGTAGTAGGTGTCACCAGATCAGCTTTGCCATCGCCGTCGACATCACTTTCCAGAAAAAAGCCGGATGCATCATCATAATATTGACCATAACCCTGTCCGTATTTTTTCTGATATTTGGCAAAAGTGCTTTTGTCGTATTGACCATAAGTGGCACCTAAATTAACAGAAACACCAAGTCCCCGGCGACCACCTTTTTTGGTAGTGATGACAACTGCACCATTGGCTGCACGTGAGCCATACAAGGCTGTTGCGGCCGCACCTTTTAGTACGGTTAATTCCGCCACATCGTCCGGATTAATATCAGCTGCGGCATTTCCAAAATCATAACCTTTTTGTCCTGCCTTTTGACCTTTTGTATTGTTGTTGGAGTTGTCGATCGGCACACCATCTACTACAAATAGTGCTTGGTTGTCACCAGTTAAAGATTTGGTTCCCCTCAGTACGATATTGGTCGATCCACCCATACTGTTGTTGCGTTTGATGTTGAGGCCGGCTACTTTTCCTGCCAGCGCATTGGTAATGTTACCATCCCTTGTTCGACTGAGGTCTTCACCTCGGACTTTTTGGGCTGAATACGCCAGCTCGTTTTTATCCCGGGATACTCCTAAAGCCGTGACGACGACTTCGGAAATAATCTGGGAATCTTCAGCTAAAGCTACATCTACAATGTTAGAAGCGCCCACGGCGATTTCCTGAGTAACAAATCCAACATAGCTAAAAATGAGCACTGCGCCTGTGGAGGGAACAGCGATTTTGTAATTACCATCCACATCGGTGGCGGCTCCCGAAAAGGTTCCTTTGACAAGGATGTTAACTCCGACCACGGCTTCGCCCTTGGTATCGGATACTTTTCCGGAGATTGCTCTTTGCGCCAGGATAAGTCCAAGGCTGACAAAAGACAACGCAATCATAAGTAATAATTTTTTCATACGTTTTGATTTTTGTTTTGAAATAATTAAAAAAATAGTTGCAATTCCAATTGAATTTTTAATGAACAGCTGGCTTAATATTGTACTGCAGTTACTTGAAAAAATAAGTATTAATTGCTTGCAATTGTAAAATTCATGTAAATATGTAAAAAAAATTCGAAAAAACAAAATATTATGATAAGTGATTTGAATGTAAGGGAAGAATACTGCTATAATGCAGGATATAAGGGAGATACGCTTTAAATTTATCTGAAAATCAATCAATTATAAAATGTGGGGTTCACAAACTTTATTATTATATTAATCGATTGTTTAATACAATTGTGCTTGTCTAAAATGGATCAATTGTCAATGCTTGCATTTAATAGCCTATTTTATCAAATTTTGGTAAACTGCCAATCCTGTCCACCAAGTTTGAAGTGCAAGTGGATAAAGTAACAGGAGATTTTACAAAAATAAGTGCAGGCCTCACATAAATTTAAGTTATTTTTATTGAAATAGGTTCCGGCCTAACCTATGTTCCAGTTGATTTTTCAAAAATAGGTTCGGGCCTAACCTATGTTCCAGTTGATTTTTCAAAAATAGGTTCGGGCCTAACATATGTTCCAGTTATTTTTTTAAAAATAGGTTCGAGCCTAACCTATGTTCCAGTTGATTTTTCAAAAATAGGTTAGGGCCTAACATATGTTCCAGTTGATTTTTCAAAAATAGGTTCGGTCCTAACCTATGTTCTAGTAGTTTTCACAAAAATATGTTCCGGCCTAACATATTTTCTAGTTGATTTTTCAAAAATAGGTTCGGACCTAACCTATGTTCCAGTTATTTTTATAAAAATAGGATCTTATCTCCTAAAAATTGTTGTAAAAAGTTCTGTCTGATGTTGTTATTATTTAATTTTTACAAAATGGTTATTATTGAAATATAATGGCTTTCAGTTTCAATTGATGGATTTATAGTTCTATTAATATTCCGGATTAAAAATTTAATGTGGCGGGAACATTTTTTAATTCCCGAGCGTTTAGATTCTAAACACTGCACTTTGACGTCGTTTCGGCGGTGCTTTGAGAAACAATTTTTTATTAATTTTTAATTTTTTGTTATGAGAAATAAAGCAATGGTCAGAATTGACCCTGAAACATTAAGTGTTGTTTTGACAAAATTGAATGAGATTAGAGCGGCACTTCCTTTTTTGATCTCACTGCCACCTAGTGAAAGAAAACGCGGTCAGAAACTAGGACCTCTGACTGAGGGTTTTGGAAAAGCAGTCAGCCAGTCTTCAAAAGTACACCTTCAGGTTGTATCTCGTTCATTTGATCCGGAGTCTTTTGACGATCAAATTTCCAATCAGGATATCCTGCAAATAATTCAACTGGAATTTACTTCCATATTGCAGCTAATAATTGATACCAAACTGGTAACTAACCGACATATACTGCAACAATCTAATGAGGTCTATGCTGCGTTCAAGCGTGCAGCAAAACGTGAACAGAAATACCAGGCAGCAGCAGATGAATTGGCTACTTTTTACCGACATAGCAGAACGAAAAGAAACACCGAATTACAGTACAAAAATCAGTACAATGAATAAGATCGAAAGTCTGATCAATGAAACGACGTATATGCTTCCTCAATCCCGGTGATTTTGGAAGCGTTTTTTGTTATGGTATATTTTTGATCACAGTGCTATAATTTTGCTTATTATTGCCTGTGATTTTTCTTTAGCAGGTTACATACTATGGATAAATATGACTATATAATCATCGGAGGAGGCACTATGGGTGCTGCCACTTCCTATTACCTCGCTCGAACCGGAGCCAGTGTGTTGTTGTTGGAACAGTTCGGCTTTATACACGAAAATGGCGCACACGGTGGCCAAAGTCGCATCATTAGAAAAGCTTATTTTGAGCATCCTGATTATGTGCCGCTATTGGAAAGGGCTTACGAAAATTGGATTGCCCTCGAAACCTTCAGCAATACAAAGCTTTACCACAAAACAGGCTTGCTCTATGTGGGTCAACCCGGAGATGAGCTGATTGAAAACGCTTTGCAGGCGGCAAAAATGCACGGTATTGAAATGCAAAAGTTAAACATGGACTTTGTTAAAGAATCATATCCGGCGCTTTCTGTCCCTGATGACTGGATCGCCTATCTGGAACCCGATGCCGGATTCTTATTGGTTGAAGAATGTCTGAGAACCTTTCTGGAACAAGCTGCGGAATCAGGCGCAGAATTAAAGGATAATGAAAAAGTGCTGTCCTGGACAAGAAATGAGGATGGATTACTGTCTGTCCAAACAGAAAATGCCAGCTATCAAGGCAAAAAACTCATTTTTTGCGCCGGTGCCTGGACCAATAAGATATTAAAAGATCTGGGTGTCCCTCTAAAAATAACCCGCCAAGTGCTGGGATGGGTACGACCTGCAAATGCACATTCATTTTCATATGGAAATTTACCCTGTTGGTTTGTGAGCGACCCAGATCATGGACTGTATTATGGAATGCCTGTCTTAAATGAAGATATCTGCCCTGGACCATATGGTCTGAAGATCGGTTGGCACAAGCATGGTGAAATCTGTGATCCGGAAAGGGTAGACAGGGCAATCAGTGCCCAAGATATTGACAATTTCATGGTCGGACTGAAAAAGTACTTTCCCACTTCCATTGGAGAAATTGTCGATACCAAGACCTGCCTGTACGCCAATTCACCCGACGAAAATTTTATCATTGATTTTCTACCGGATAATAAAAACGTCGTCTTCGCCTGTGGTTTCAGTGGACACGGCTTCAAGTTTGCTTCGGTAATAGGAGAGATCCTCGCTGATCTTGCCACGAAAGGGGAGACGGAGCTGCCGATTGAATTTCTTAGAATTCGGAATTAAGAATTAAGAATTGAGAATTAGGAATTACGAATTACGAATTACGAATTACGAAGCCGCCTTCGGCAGGTTACGAACTTGACTACCTTTGGTAGTTTACGAATTACGAATTTGTCACTGATCAAAATTAGGGAGCCTTATTTATTTAGATGTGTCAAAAAAACGTGGGCATATTTTTGAGAACCGGAGGTTTGGCACAGTTTGTAGGGATGGATTTGAATCCATCCAATATTTCAGCCCCCCTAATTAGAGTGCCGTAGGTACGGTGCATTGATTTCACGCATAGATCGCTGAGAATACGCAAAGGCCGCAAAAAGTATTTGCCAGTAAATTTATAAATTTACATAAAAATGTAAACATCTCACGTAAAATTCTACCCAAATTGTGAACTCCACCACTTCCGTTGTCAATTGTCAATTGTCAATTGTCAATTGATTTAATATAGTCTACGAGTTTATCCGTTTCCCGCTTCGGATTGCGCCACCAGCTGGTGGACCAGATCCGATGAAATACAAAGCCGTGCCGTTCGAGTATGTTTTGACGCTGCTTGTCGTGCAAGTAGGCTTCCCGGCTGGAATGGTATTTGGCACCGTCGCATTCAATGGCAATTCTTGGTACGCCCGGTATTTGTGGATCGTAAACGATGTCGATCCGAAAGCCGGCAAACTGCATTTGCGGAATGAGTTTTTGGGTGCCTAGACGTTCTGCCAGACTTTGATACACCTCTTCTTCGAATGAGGATTCCAACTCCGCACCTAAGAATGAATCCATTCCGGCGACTTTCATGTTGTTGGCAGCGAGGTTGGAGAGTACCGACAAGCGCAAATCGTGGTTGGATTCGCTTATGGCCTTGCAGTAGGCCAGATACGCATACAAAACGGCTCTTTTATTGTTGGAGCCTTCTGTATCGAGGTATTCTTTGTAGTTCATAAATACCTGTTCGGGAATAGAAGTGCAGCAGTAGATCTTTGATTTGGCCCTCGTTATGATCACATTGAGCAATTTGTAGCCTTTGGAGTGATTGAGTGGACCAAACCTTTGCGCAAATTTTTTGTCTTTGCTGATACCATAAGTTGTGGAGAGGATAATAACGTCCCGTTCATCACCCTGTATGTTTTCCAGGTTTTTGATAAACATGCCTTGCTCTTCCAGTTCCTGCATCTTGGTGTTGAACTCCTCGAATTCAGGGTATTTCTGTCTTTCCAGTATTTTGCTTTTAATCAAGTTCCGCTGTGCGATATTGAAGGTCGCGATTCCGATTGTCGGGTAGCTTCCATCGGGACTTCGACCGATATTTTTGTCGAGAATGCTCAACACCATTTCGGCTTCTTCCTCATTGATGTGATCTGATAAGGTACCGTTTACGGGGATGTACTGAATCGGAACATAGTCGAACGTGTTCGGCAATGGTTTTAACCTTTGATTGTAAAAGGCATTGTTGGAAAAATCTATCAGGAAAGGATGTCTTGAGCGGTAGTGAAAATCAAGGTGCTTTCTTTCGAAGTTCAATTCCGCAGCGAAATCGAGCAATGATTCGCAAGACAATAAGATGTCCTCCTTGTCTAAAACCACCGCAGTCTCTTCCTCCAGGTCTTCTTCATCTTCCACTTCTCCTTCAAATACTTTGCTGAAATAATTAGATGGAGGCATCTGGTGTTCGTCGCCGGCAATGATGATTTGTTTTCCTTTCAGGATTGCCGGTAAGTTGTCCTCCAGTCGCAGTTGACTGGCCTCGTCAAACATGACGATGTCAAAATAGCCATTCATTCCTTTGAACAGATTGCTCGCTACATCGGGTGAAGTAAGAATGATGGGAAAAAAATTGCTAAATAAATCCGCATCGTATTGGACAATCTGCCGCAGAGAAAGCCTCTTGAAACGCGTGCTGCTTCGCTTGTTGTACAGATTTTCGACCGTTAAATTGACGTTTTTTTGTTCAAATGCTTTTGTACTCGCCACTTGTTTGGAAAGCCAGAATTCCTTGATGAACTTCAATTGTTCTTTTTCAACCCGTTTTAAAGTGCTGTCCAATTCCAGATGATCCAGATCATGTGTTGGCAGATTCATATCGGCTGCATTTTGCAGCAGGGAATTGAGGTAAAAAATCAAAAACGATTTTCTCCATTTGTTTTTGGGTTTAAGTTCGTCGACAATCTTTTTGTTGGTATCCGACAGCGCATTGTAAAACTGAAACCACTTGAATTCCAACGTGAATAAATCAATCTCTGCGTTGAAATAAGCCATTTTAAGTTGTATAAGCGCCTCGACGTCGGAGATAAATATGTGGAATTCTGCACCGATCAGTTTTTCTTTCGACCATTTGTCGGCATTGACTTTCTGAACCAACGCATGTACTTTTTCTTGAAGCAGCGACAGACTTTCGATCCTTTTGTTGTTTTCATTCAATAGATTAAACAGCTGAAATTCCCTAAGTATTTTTTCATCAAATTTATCTTTGGCCGCTTCGATTTTGCTTTTGTAATGCGCTAATTGCTGCCTGTTTGATTCCAAATTTGAGTTGAAGCTTTCAGCCGGCAGATCCGGACTGTTTCGGATCGTCTCATTCAGGTATGAAAACAATTGCTTTAGGGTATTGTATTCTTTGAGCGTATCTCTTTTGGCTTTTGAAAACAAAGCACCGACTTTGAAAAAAAGGCTATCGATTTCGGATTCGTTATTTTGCTCGGTAAAGCTTACATTTTGCTGAAAAGCATCGGCTATTTGTCTGAAAATGCCGAAAACAAGCGCTTGTTGTTGTTCGAATGAAGCATGACGCGCAGCCCTAAATTCATTTTTGGTCGACTCGAAAAGCGATTTGATTTGTTCGAGTTGCTTTGAATAATAGTCAAAATCGTCATTTATCTGCTGTTCGATGGCGTATGCGTTTTCTCCAATGAGTTTTTCAGCATTGATAAATGTCCGGTGTTGAATGGGGAGATAGTGCTCGTACAACAATTGTCCTTTTTGAAAAAGATCGAGCAAGGTATTTAATTCCTGTGTGGTGAAATCAAATTGATTCTTATCAATGTTCAGATTGATATCATCCGTATTTCCCTTCATTTCAGAGAGTAAATCGCCGACCACATCCGACCAGGATTTATTTCCTATTAGTTTGGCATCGAGTTTTTGGTGCTTTTTATTAATAGTAGCAATCAATCCACTGGCTTTGTGAATGATATTGTCGAGTGCTTCTTTCGAATACAGATTGCGGTATTGCTTGTAGTTGGTGTTGTCCACCCGTTCCCGTACCGAATCCACCACCGCCTTTCGGTCTTTCACTATGTCGCGGATCAAAATACAATTGTAATGCAAACCCTTTTCGATCAATGCATTGTGGAGCACCTCCAGTGCCGTTCTTTTCTCGCAGACCACGATGGTTTTCTTGTTGTTTTCCAATGCATTGATCAGCACTGCGGTCAGCGTCTGACTTTTTCCGGTACCGGGAGGCCCCTGAATCAACATGTTGCGCGTTGCTTCCAATGAGTGGAGTACACTCTGCTGAGAAGGGTCGGTTTCGACTGATGAAATTGACTGAAATGAATGTTCGACCATGTCTTCGAGGTCGATATGCACTTCGTCAAGATCCATAAGGCTGTTGTAATCGTCAATGATGTTCTGTTTTTGGACCTCGAAAATGGAAAACAAACCTGCAAAGTCGATCAGGGAGTTTGCCGTATTGTGGGTTAGGTGTTCGTAATGTGCCTTGTCCTGAATGGCGGAGATGCTTGACAGTTTCTTCAGAAAAGTATCTTCCAGATCATCCTCAACTGTGGTATTTATTGATCTGATCAGTTTCGAGCAGATTTCAATGAGTTGCTTCTTGTTGATCAGTCCATCGTCAAGCATTTCGCTCTGAATCTGCTCGATTTCGACATTGGCATCGCTTCGCAAATGATTGATGAGTACCTCATTGATGTAGATCGGGTCATCTTCATTTCTCATGATTTCCCAGGTATTGAATTCCCTGGTTCTTTTGATTCTCAAGGACCAGACCAGAATGGGAGCAACGGTCAATTTGTTGTCGGCTTGGTCGCGTCGGGCGAGGATGGGGAAACCAAATCCGAAAGTATTGATTCCTTTTTCAGATTCAATGGTTTCCGTTTGGTTGATCAGATTTTCAAATGCTTTTGTAATGTTCAGCAGCCTGGATTGGTCTTCATCCAGCAGTGAGCCAAGATCCGGCACATTGTCTTTCCAGCTTATTTTGAATTCGAGCGGGAGCTCGCTAAGCAATGCCTTGATGAAATGCTGCGGTAAATCAACGTTTATATGCGAAAGATGGTGCAGGTCGAATTTGTACTTCGATCTAGCCGGAATGGCATTGAGGTGAACACCCCTGCGATTCCCGATTTTTAGCCGTCTCTGCAGTTCGTTAAGTAGTTTTCCAGATAATTCCATCGTATTTAGTAGTTTTTGGGGTAAATTTTTCATCGTTTCGCCCTCAAATCGTGCGCTCATATTTACAAATATCAAAATTAGTTCTTTGTCACATAGCCAAGTAGTTTTTGATCATAAAATTATTATTTTTGCGGATTCTATTAGACTACTAGTCTATTAGTCGGCTGGTCATGTAGTCTTTTAGTCTACTGGTCTTTTAGTCATTTGGTCTTCTGGTCTATTAGTCTGCTAGTCTACTTGTCTTCTGGTCCTTTGGTCGATTGGTCATCTAGTCTTTTAGTTATTTGGTCAATTTACTAGCTAGTCAGGCAATCAAACAAAATATCAAATAAGCAGACAAATAGACCAGACGACCTGCCGACCAATAGACTAATAGACCAGCCGACTAGCCGACTAATAGACTAATAGACTAACCGACCAGCCGACTAATTGACTAGCTGACCAGCCGACTAGTAGACTAACCGACTAAACAACTAAAAACCTAAACAACAAAAAAATGTCCGACTTTAAACGTTCCCTTGGCCTCCTGGACGCCACCTTATTAGCTGCCGGATCAATGATCGGAAGCGGCATTTTTATCGTCAGTGCTGATATCACCAGAAATGTAGGTTGCGCAGGAGGATTGATACTCGTGTGGGCAATTACAGGCATAATGATGATTGCCGCTTCGCTGAGTTACGGTGAATTGTCGGCGATGTACCCGAAAGCAGGTGGCTTGTATGTGTACTTAAAGGAGGCTTTCGGGCCTTTGTTTGCCTTTTTATACGGCTGGGCGCTATTTGCAGTGATTCAGACCGGAACCATTGCTGCTATTGGTGTGGCATTTGGCAAGTTTGCGGCATATATCTTTCCTTTTCTGGGAGAGAAAAATTATATCATCGGTTCAGAAGCCTCAAGTTTTAAGGTAAGTGCGGCACAGCTGAATTCCATCGTGATGATTGTATTGCTGACCTACCTGAACACCAAAGGTATCCGAAATGGAAAATGGATACAGCTAATTTTTACATTTGCTAAGATTGCGGGATTGGCCATGTTGATTGTTTTTGGGTTTATACTGGTCAGAGATGCCAACATTCAGCAAATAAACTGGTCAGATGCCTTTCATTTTCAGAAGATGCAATTGATTGATGGGGTGATTCAGAAATCAGATATCGATGGATGGTGGCCATTGCTAACGGCCATTGCATTGGCCAGTGTAGGTTCAGTATTCTCCAGTTTTGGCTGGGACAATATCACATTTGTTGCAGGAGAAATCAGGAATCCGCAGCGCAATTTAGGGTTGAGCTTATTTTTGGGCGCAACGATGGTTATTGGTATTTATATCCTGGCTAATCTTGTTTACCTCCGGGTCTTACCATTGGAGGGTATCGCATTCGCCGAAGCAGACAGGGTAGGCGTAGTGGCAGCAAACGGTATTTTTGGTTATTGGGGCACCACAATCATTGCGATTGTGGTCATGATTTCGACATTTGGTTGCAACAATGGTTTTATACTTTCTTCAGCGCGTGTTTTTTACACCATGGCGCAGGACAAATTGTTTTTCAAACAAGCTGCAGAACTCAATTCCTATGGTGTGCCAGCCAAAGCGCTGTGGTACCAATGCGCCTGGACTTGCGTGCTTTGTCTGAGTGGTCGCTACGGTGATTTACTTGATTATGTGATATTTGTGGTGTTGTTGTTCTATGCAATGGCCATTCTCGCCGTATTTGCATTGAGAAGAAAATACCCCAATGCCGAAAGACCCTACAAGGCTTTCGGATATCCGGTTATTCCATTTTTATATCTGGTCATCACCTTGTTGATCTGCATTCCACTGCTCATCTACAAACCCAATTACACCTGGCCGGGATTGATTATTGTGCTGGCGGGCATACCGATATACTATCAATTGACAATTGACAATTGACAATGTACAATGGACAATGCACAATGCACAATGCACAATGCACAAGACATAATAAGCTGGTTGTCTGTACTAAACAATAATCTTCTATTAAAAAGTGATATAAAAAGTCAATTACTGAACTAACTATTTAATTGTTAGATGTCAATTGTCAATTGTCCATTGTCTCAGCGTTAGTACTGTGATTTCCGGCAGTATGCCCACTCTTCCTGAGAAAGCGAGGAATCCAAATCCGCGGTTGATGTGTAGGTATTTTTCAAACTCTTTGTAGATGCCTGCCCATTTTGCATATCTATACTGAATCGGGCTCCATTTGAAATTGCCCAATTCAACGCCCATTTGCGCACCGTGTGTGTGTCCTGCCAGTGTGAGGTGGATATGTGTGTTGTGTTTTTTTACTTCTTTTTCCCAATGGGTTGGGTCATGTGAAAGTAGTATTTTGAATGAATCTTTGGGTGCGCCATCGATTGCTTTTTCAAAATCGCCGTATTTTGAAAAGCCATGTCCCCAGTTTTCGACCCCTACAAGATGAATAGCTTGTCCGTCCTTTTCAATTTTCATGTGCTCATTGCGAAGCAATCGAAATCCCATGGTTTGATGGTGCTCGAACAATTGGAGCAAATTGTTTCTTTTTTCTTCTATGGAACTCCAGGATTTATAGTCGCCATAATCGTGATTTCCAAGGATGGAGAACTTGCCATAGGGTGCAGAGATCGAATTGAAGTAAGGTAAGTAAGGTAATACTTCGCCAGCTTCATTGTTAACCAAATCGCCAGTAAACACAAATAGATCTGATTGCTGCTGATTGGCCAATTCAAGCCCTTTTCTTACTGCCTCCTGATTGTCGAAGCTTCCGGCATGAAAATCGGATAGTTGTGTAATGGTAAATCCATCAAATGCATCCGGCAGATCTTTGAAATACAAACTGTGCCTTCGGACTGTATAATCATATTTTCCTTTCAAAATGCCATAAACAATGGCGGCAAATGGAATAGCAGCAGCCCCTAAAGCAACTTTTGAAATAAAAGCCCTTCGTGAAGGCATGAAATCATCATCAGAGTTTGCGAAAATAGCGGAGTAGGAACCTTGCGCCAGGCGGGCAAGATCTTCTACCCACATGAAGCCCATAAATATTAATTTGGGAATCATCAACGCGATAAAGGTATTAATTGTGATGACCTGCAAGGTCTGCATTCCTTTGTCTCTGTTTATAGTAAGGATAGAGCTGAGCAACAAAACGTAAAATCCGGCATTTACAATCCAAAATATTCTGGGCATCCAGATGGCATAAACCGTTTCGGGGTGGTTGCCATAAATCGTCTTGAACCCTTGAAAAATATAGAGGTCGATCAGGAAAAAGATACCCACTAAGAAGGAAAGGAAAATAATATTCATGGGTTGCTAAACGATTAGAAGCTACAAATATTTTTAAAATCATTGGCTTTTTTATAAGATGCAGTTAAAAAATGGACAAGGCTTTTTATGAAAATCAAAAAAAAAATCAAAAAACTGTTGATAAAATTTTATTTTCATGAATTAAAATTTAATTTTGTTGATTGTATGTGTGGATTAATCTTCATATATTCTGATTATCTTTAATGCGATTTTCCTCCCCAAATATTATTTGCCGACAATATTTTCTATTTCCATTAACCGAAAGATTATTTATTAATTTCTGATTTTACTCATATTTTAATAGAAAAGTGTACATATGTTTTTTTTAAGTAATTCATAAAAATATTATTGTTAAAAGATTGCAAAAAATAGACATGACTGAATAGAAATATTTAAGTTTTGAACGAAATACCCTTAACTTAATTCACCAAATAATTGTAACAATGAAAAAAACCTTAACTTACCTATTGGTAATGGCATTTTATGTGTCCATTGCACTTCCTTTTGCATATGGCAATTCGGCCAATTTTGAAATTCCAAATATTAAAGTCAATAAACCAACTGTCAACTGCAGCGCAATGGTTTCCAGTACAAATGCACCTGTGTGTGCAGGTCAGACTGCTTTGATTAATTTGACCGGTACTCCTTCCTCGACAGTGTACTATAGTGTAGGTAACGTAACGGGACTTTTTATAGAGCTGGATGCAAATGGACTTGCTACAATCTCTATTCCTTCAGTTAGTGCTTCTTTTGACTTTAATTTGCTGCAGATCGTTGACAATGCCAATTCATGCAATGAATTGCTGAGCGAACTAACAGTTTTCAATGTACTAGTCCCTGAAATAAGCTATGTAGGTGCCAGTACTTTTTGCCAAGGAGGAAGTTTAACTTTGACTTCTACAAATGCTTCTTCCTATCAATGGTATCGAAATGGATTGTCAATTCCACTCGAAACGAATCAGACTTATAATGCAACAATTTCCGGCTCTTATAGTGTAATTTCTACTTATGGCAATTGTTCAGCTACTTCATCAGCTACTGTTGTAACTGTTAATTCGCGACCAACTACAACGCTTAGTGGCGGTGGAACGGTTTGTCAGGGCGAGCCCGTGCCATCGGTATCGGTAAATTTAACCGGTGCTAACCCATGGACTTTTACATATACCGATGGCAATGCCAGTCAAGAAATAACAACATCGACTAATCCTTTTGTTATTCAGGGAATTGATGGTGGTGTTTATTCAATATCAGCACTAAATGACGCAAATTGTGTAGCACAGCCTTCAGATTTTACTGGTTCGAAAAGTGTAACGGTTGTAAATGCCAATTCATTCAAACCAACGATAAATATCGGAGGTCCGACCACTTTTTGTCAAGGAAATTCTGAATTATTGACGAGCTCGGTGGAGGATGGTTATCAATGGTTTGTAAATGGAAATCCTCTTGGCGGGCAAATTTTTCAAACTTTGACCGTCAGTACATCAGGTGCCTATTCTGTTGTAGTAACCAATAGTTTTGGTTGCACAACTACCTCTGATGTGATGCAAATTACCGTCTTGGCACGACCAACGGTTGCAATCACGGGAGGCGGTACAGTTTGTGAAGGTCAGCCGGTACCTGAAGTACGATTTAATTTTACAGGCAAAAGTCCCTGGACTTTTACTTTTTCTGACAACCAAGGCAATCAGACAATAACGAATTTTCCCAATAATACTTATATTATTCCGGGAGCAGACGGAGAGGTTTATTCAATTTCTGCTTTGAGTGATGCCAACTGCACCGCATTAATTGGGGATATTTCCGGATCTGCCAGTGTGACGGTAAATCCATCGCCTGCAGCACCGATAGTTATTGAAGGCACAGACGTTGATTTATGCAATGGCTCAAATGTTGTGCTCACAAGTTCAGCGGTTTCTGACAATCAATGGTTCCGCGACGGGGTATTGTTAAATGGCCAACAAAACCAGACGTACGTAGCCACTAATTCGGGCTTGTATTCCGTGCGATTCACTGATGGAAATAATTGTTCATCCAGTTCAGTGAATACAACTGTAACATTGAGACAAAGACCCACCGCTGTAATTTCAGGAGGGGGAACGGTTTGCGAGGGACAAGTAGCTCCTTATATTTTTGTTAATTTGACGGGAAATGGTCCCTGGGCTTTGACTTACAGGGTAAATGGTAATAATTATGTGTTCAACACGGCCTTCAAAAGTAATATATTGGAATTGGAAGAGGCTGGCGTATATACTATTGTAGATGTAACAGATGCTTATTGCGTAGCCTTACCCCAGGATATCAGTGGTTCGGCGAACATAATCTCTTTGCGGCGACCGTCAGCAATGGTCAGCGGTGGTGGTACGATTTGCGAAGGAGTACCCATGCCATTGGTAAATTTCGACTTTACCGGTGTATCGCCATGGATCTACAGTTATACCGATGGCACCTCAACAATAAATGCCAGTTCAAACTCAAATTATGTTTCTTTTCAGGGAGTAAACGGAGCTACTTACAGCATTATTTCATTGTCAGATGCGAATTGCACTGCTTTGAGTTCAGATATTAACGGATCTGCTGCGGTTGTGGTTAATCAAAGGCCTACCGCAGTAGTCAGTGGTGGTGGAAATTTGTGCTCCGGCAACAATCCACCGAATGTGAATTTTACTTTAACGGGAAAATCACCATGGACTTATCATTATTCTATTAATAATATACCATTATTGGGTTCAATTAATACGAACGTTAATGTAAATGATGTGTCGGGTGCTAACACAGGAGTTTATGCTTTAATATCTGTAAGTGATGCGAATTGTGCTGCATTGCCTCAAGATATGACAGGATCTGCTACGGTGTCTGGTCCTTATACCAGTCCAACAGCCGTTGTTAGTGGTGGCGGTACGCTGTGTCAAGGCTCCGCTTTGCCCGATGTCAGCGTGAACTTTACCGGTTCAGCACCATGGCAATTTACATTTAATAGTGCCAACCAATCCAGCACGCAGATTCAAACCTCAAGCAATCCATATGTTTTTCCTGCAATGCCTGCTGGTCTTTATACGATTAACACTTTGACTGACCTGAATTGTACCGCAGCTAGTGGTGCAATCACGGGTTCAGCTCTGGTGGTAGTTAATCCATTGCCGGCAGCAAATGCGGGCTCTAATCAAAGTATTTGCAGCGGTGGAGTTGCTGGTTTGGGAGCATTATCTGTTTCAGGTAGCACCTACAGCTGGACCCCATCTACCGGATTGAATGCCGATTTTATTTCAAGTCCTACTGCAAGTCCTTCCGGAACGACAACCTACACTTTGGTTGAGACCATTACTGCAACGGGCTGCACCAACAGTAATTCTGTTACTGTTGAAGTGAATCCATTGCCTGTTGCTACTGCCGCGGCTGGTGCCATAGCATGTTTCGGTGGAAAAGCAACGGTTGTAGTAAGTGCCAGCGGCGGTACTCCACCGTACAGTGGAACTGGATCTTTTCAAGTTAGTGCCGGAAGTTACAGCTTTGTGGTTACCGACGCTAAAGGTTGTACAGCAATGGCAAGTGGAGTTGTAGCACAACCCGCTGCTTTTGAAGCAACAGCAGTTGCGGGAAAAATAAGCTGCAACGGCGGGAAAGCAGAAGTAATAGTCAGCGGAACAGGGGGAGCCACTCCTTACGTAGGCACTGGATCTTTTCAGTCAGCTGCAGGAGATTTCTCTTACACCATAACCGACAATAATGGTTGCAAAGCGACAGCTATTGGATCCATCAAACAACCCGATGCACTGGTATTAACTACCGAATTAGGTGGAATTCCTTGCGTGGGTGAAAAAACATCTATTACAGTAAGTGCAACTGGGGGGACAGCGCCTTATTCCGGTATCGGTACCTTTGCTGCTGCCGCGGGTCCGTACAGCTTTACAGTTACTGATGCAAACGGTTGTTCCGCTACAAAAAGTGGGACAGTCACTGAGAATGCACTGCCTTTGGCAAATACCGGCAGTGACAAGACCATTTGCATTGGTTCAAAGGTAGAAATAGGGGGAGCAGCAACAGCTGGAAATTCGTACGTTTGGTCACCGGCAACGGGATTAAGCAATGCCAATGTTTCTAATCCGGTGGCCAGTCCTGGCGCTACAACCGTATACACACTCACTGAAACTAATTTGAGTACCGGATGTAAAAAGTCTAATGCAGTTAAAGTTACGGTTGCTAATTCAATAACTTGTCCTGAAAATATAACAGTTACAAATGACGCCGGCAATTGCAGTGCTATCGTTAATTTTAGTGCTACAAAGGCAGATTGTGTCGGTGCGGAAATAACATATTCAATTCCTTCGGGCACTGAATTTCCATTGGGTACTACGATAGTAACAGCAACTGTTGCGAATGAAAACGCCGAGCCTTCTACTTGCAGCTTTACGGTAACTGTGTTAGATAAGGAAGGGCCAACTTTTAGCAATTGTATCAAAGACATCACGGTAAATAACGATTCTGGATCTTGTGGTGCGATTGTGAATTTCAGAACTCCTGCATCTCGCGACAATTGTTCTGTTTTACAGAAGGTTAGCTACTCATTTGAAGGAGAAGCGCAGTCATTTATTATTCCTGATCGCGTATATGAAATAACTGTTGAAGCAGCCGGTGCTTCGGGAGCACAAACCTTACGTGTATCAAAGACCAATGGAGATGATCGCTCTATTGCCGGGAATCCTGGTCAAGGTGGCTTGGTAAATGCTACTTTAGCCGTGAACCCCGGTCAAAACCTGTTTATCGAAGTGGGCGGTCAGGGTCGCGTTGGAACTGAAACTGACGGCGGAGCTGGTGGATACAATGGTGGTGGAGCAGGTGGATATGCAAACGAAGAAGAAAATACACGCAGTGGTGGCGGTGGCGGTGGTGCAACCGATATCCGACTTGACGGTACATCATTGGATGATAGAATTATTGTTGCCGCTGGTGGCGGTGGATCAGGCGCCTTCTTAAGTGGTGGTGATGGCGGCGGACTCAATGGAAATGATGGCCCTGTGGCTGATTCATTAGGTATTACAGGTGCGAAAGGCGGGTCTCAAACAGAGGGTGGACTTGGAGCTCACGATAATTCAGGAGTATTTGCTTCAGCCGGAACATTAGGAAATGGAGGCGCAGCTGAACTCAATTCATTTAGTGGTGGCGGCGGTGCGGGCTGGTATGGCGGCGGCGGCGGTTTCTTCGGAGATGGAGCCGGTGGTGCTTCATACGTGTATGCTGACGCAATTAATTCAGAAAATATAAGAGGTGGAAATATTGGAGATGGTTATGTAACGATTTCTTATTATGTTTCACCGGAAACCAGTTTGACGGAAGGTTTACCTTCGGGAGCTGAATTCCCGCTTGGAACTACTGAAAATACCTTTACCGCGGTTGATACCGATGGCAATAAAAGCACTTGTACCTTTAAAGTCACCGTTTTTGACAATAAATATCCTAATTTGTCAGCGTATACGCTTCTGGGTTTGGATGAAGTTCTTTTGACTAATTCTAAAGTACTAAGTGGTGGAGTAGGTTTATTTAATGATGGAAGTCGAGCTGTTTTGAATGAAGGATCGACTATAACTGATAAATATACTTTCCTTAGATCTCCTGCCCTGGAGTTGTATGGCGGCAGTGAGGTTGCTACGTACAACCAAAGTGCGGTTCCATTTACTCTGCTGCCTGCTTTCATTCCAAATGATTTGCCAAGCGACGACAATATTGTAATTGGAGATGGTGAAACAGTTGTGCTGCACTTAAACACTTACGGGAATATTGAAATCGGAAAGGATGCAACTGTAATTTTTAACGGAAATGAAAATGTGTACGTGAAGTCAATTTTTGCAAATTCAGATGCGTCATTTATTTTTGGTCAAGCTACCAATGTAATCGTAGATGATAAGATGGACATTGCCGAATCTAGTGTTATCAATAAAGCGGAAGATTTTGCTGTTGCTTTTTATGTGAAGGAAGATGCAAAAATAGGTGGAAATGCTACCATTAATGCAGATATTTATACCGAAAAGAAATTATTGATTGAAAACTCAGATTTGGGTGCTACTCACCTCAAAGGACAGTTTATCGCTCAAAAAATTGACGCCACAAATGTTCAGGTACAAAACAAACTAGAAAAAGCTTGTGATCCGGCAGTCAAAGTTAGAAGTGAGTTGTCCAATCAATTGACATTCAGGGCAACAAAAATCTTTAGCGAGACAGCGCTTCGTTTTGCATCCACCTTCGGAAAATTAAACAATTCCATGGTGGTGGAAAGAAGTGCAGATGGTAAAGTCTTCTATGCACTGAACCATACCGAAAAAATTGGACTTAGAACGGAGAACAGTTTCTTCAATGAAGTAGATACCCGTCCAATTCATGGAGACAATTATTATCGCCTGCGTCAGGATCTGGTAAACAATGTTACGATTTATTCTCCTGTCGAAAAGGTAGTTTTCCCTGCAACAGAAACAGTGATTTTCCCTAATCCTACAGAAGGTGAAATGATTAATGTTTCATTAAACGATTATGCTGGTAAGAAAGGAAGTATTGAAGTGATTAATGCACTTGGACAAACCTTAATTTTAAAAGAATTCGAATCACTTCCTTATGGAACCTTTGAATTTGGATTAAACCGAATTGCATCAGGTACGTACTTTATGAAAGTAAAAACAGAAAGACGCGATTTTGTACAGATGTTTGTAGTACAACAAAAATAAATGGCTCTATGTCGTATTGTGTGGGTAATTGAATTTTGTAGCTTTTTGTAATTATAATTTGAAAATTTGAGGATTTGAAAATTTGATAATATTTGGATCAACTTCGTTGATGTCATTTTTTGTTTCTTTTATCCTTGTCAACTTGACAGTATGGAATATGTTCGTAATTCTCTAATAAACCTCTGATTATCTGTGAAAAGGGGCAACAATGTTGAAAAAGAACTTATAAGTATAGCAAAATGACTCCAAAGGAGTCCTAAGTATCATCAAATTTTCAAATTTTCAAATCATCAAATTTGATTGTATCGATTTCGGATAATTTAAAATTACCCCACACTAATCAACATACTGCCAAAGTAATTCTCTACTTAAATGCTAAATTCCGCTCAGGTGCTTCATCTGAGCGGTTTTTTTAGGCCGCTAATTAAGCGAATAAGGCAAATTTTCGCTAATACAACTATTTAAATTGTATATTTGGCGTGAATGGGTGGAACTGTAAATTTAGTACTATTCTTGTATTCAATATTAAATGCTTGTCCGAAACTTTAATCAATAATTATACAAAAACACATTATGAAAAAGACCTTATTTATCACATTACTTTCTATTTTTATTATTTCTTCCCTTAGTGCTCAATCCGGTTCCATATATACCGGTGGAAATGTTGGCTTTAACACTCGTTCCGTCAAAATTGAATCAACGAATACCACTTTAAAATCTAGTTCTTGGCAACTGGCACCCGAAATTGGATGTTTTTTAACCGACAATATTGCGGTCGGTCTAATGCTTGGAATCGGAGGGGATAAAAGTTCATCTGAGACAAAAAGCACCAGTATCCAGCCTACCTTATATGCGAGAAGGTTTTTCAAATTGAATGATAACTTCAATTTATTCGGTGGTTTTAACTTGGGATTGTCCAGCGATAAAACAGTGCCTAAAGGCGGAACTTCTGATAATACTATTAAATCCAGTGGCTTTGGTGCTGCAATTGATTTAGGTGGAACTTACAAACTATCTGATAAATTCACGATAATCGGAAGATATGGTACATTAGGTTTTAGCTCAACGACTGATAAAGTTGGAAGTGCCAAGACACATACAACGACGGATTTCGGATTCAATGTTTTCTCTTTGGGACCTCAATTTACGGTCGGTATATATTATACCTTGAAGTAGTTGACACTTTGAAATAAATGAGCGGGCATTTTTTGAACTACCTTTTTCAAATAAGATAACTAAATGATTGAATTGTAATCCAATAATCTGCGTGTTACAAGTCCTGAAAGGGCGAATTACCGTAGCAATGGGTGCGGCTCATCGGTAGTGCAATAAAAATTATCAAGCCCTGCATGGGCGTAATAACACTATAGAGTACAGAGTGAAATTGACGAAATAGCAAGATGCCATAAGGTGGAAGACGCCCTTACCGTACGGACATTCTTGTTCGATAAATTCATAAATTGATCGAAACTCAATAGTAATATTACGCCCATGCAGGGCTTGTAAATAGTGGGTCATCGATTCGATGGGCTGCACCCATCGCTGATATATTACGCCCATTCAGGGCTTGCTCTTTCCTTAATTCTTAATTCATAATTCTTAATTCATAATTCTTAATTCTTAATTCTTAATTCTTAATTCTTAATTCTTAATTCTTAATTCTTAATTTTCAACTTTCAACTTTCAACTTTTTTCAATGTTTCCCAATAATTTCAAATTTCTGCTCTAGTCGATTTCCTTTCTCATCTACAAGGGTAAGTATATGTCTTCCTTCACCGGGAATGAGTTCAATATTGTGAAAGGACTTGGTCGAACCCAGGTAGTTGTTGTCCAGATGCCAGTAAATCGTAGTTTCTTTTTGCCGGTGTGCCGCTTGAAAAACGGTTCTGCTCATTTTACCATCGAGATCGATGGGCACATATATTTTGGCTTGATATCGTGGATATATCATTTGCATAGGATTGGATTGATCTGTGCCCTGACATCCATCCATGAAAGCAGGAGGAGGAACGTAGTTGGGGTTTTTATTTTTAAAATAGTATTCTTCAACAGGTGGAAGCACAAACCACGGTTGATGAATCATCAATGCCGGAGAAAGGCAAGCCTCAGTTACTTGAAAAATACCTGTTTGATCCAAATGCAAAAGTTGATGATATGGGCATATTGGCAGTTTGGCGGCATTTTTACAGACCCAGGTTGTGTCACTTTCACAATATTCACCGCATCTGTAGCCGGATTGTCTGCACAGGGGAAGTTGTATCAGGTCATCGTAAGGAATGGTAAACCAATCGTTGGATGGAAGGATGCCGAAAATATCCATTAGAATGGGTGCAGCTGCACTTACACCTATTAAGTCGGGCCGACCTTCACCATCGGCATTTCCTACCCAGATGCCCACTGCATATTTTGAGTTTACACCAATGGCCCAGGCATCTCGAAATCCAAAACTGGTTCCTGTCTTCCAGGCAATTCTTTTACTGCTTAAAAATTGTTGCCATTCGCCTGAAGAACTCGGTCGTTCGACATTTTGCATGGCATCAAAAGCAAGGTAACAGGCACCGGCACCGATTACCGGCGCAGCTTTCAATCGATTCCAGCGATTTCGGGAGGGTCTTGTTCGCTGAAATTGGTAATTGGGTGCCCGAAAATCATCAGCGAAATATCGGCTATCTTCATTGCCATAGTGATTTACCGTTCTTGCCATACAGGCATACACATTGGTAATATCCCAAAGACTAGTTTCAGCACCACCCAGGACCAGTGGAAGTCCATAATATTCAGGAGATTGATTAATCGTTGTCAGCCCAAGTTTTTTCAGGTAGAAATGAAATTTTTCCAATCCGAATTGTTGTATTAATCTGACCATGGGAACATTGAGCGAGCGTGTCAGCGCTTTTTTTGCAGCTATTGCGCCATCATAAGTTTCAAAGTAGTTTACGGGTTTATAGCCGCTTAAAGTAATTGGGATATCTGAAATTAATGATTGGGGAGCAATTATTCCTTCTTCATTGGCCAAAGCATACAAAAGCGGTTTGAAAATACTGCCGCTACTTCTGGCCGCCTTTATACAATCAACTTGCTCGTGGTTTTCCTCGCCACTCCCTACGACATTTCCCGCATAAGACAGCACATTACCTGATTCTACATCCAGTACCAGCGCCGCAATATTGTTAATTCCATTGTTTTTCAATATATTGAAATGATTCCAAAGGATATTATTTACCTGTTCCTGCAGTTTTTGCTCTATGGTGGTTTGTAATCTGGTATTAAATTCCTTTTTATCTTTAAAATTTTCAAGGAAAGCCCGATCCAGTAAGTGAGGCGCCAGTTTTGGTAAGTCGTGCGGCTGTTCAGGCAATTGTTCTTCTGTACTCAACTCAAATGTATTGGCGTCAATCTGTTTTTCATCCAATAGTTTTTTGAGTAGTCTGTTTCGCTTATCTATTAAGGCTTGACGGTTGCGGCCGAAATGGATCAGGGAAGGGCTATTGGGCAGGACTGCTAAAGTAGCGGCCTCAGCCCAACTCATGAGCTTGGGATCTTTTCCGAAATATCGCCACGCTGCCGCATCAATACCGACCACATTTCCACCAAATGGGGCATTCGAAGCGTATAAATTGAGGATTGATTTTTTTGATAAAGCAAATTCCAGTCTGATGGCCAAAACAGTCTCTATCAGTTTTTCAGTTATTGTACGTGATTTTCCTTTCCTTGCCATTCGGATTACTTGCATCGTAATCGTACTGCCACCGCTAAGCACTTTTGCACTTTTTATATTCTGAATCAGTGCCCGCGTCGTGCTAATCGGATCGATTCCCCAATGGTAGTAAAATCGTTTGTCTTCAAAAGTGGTCAAGGCCTTTGCATATTTCTCGGGAATGGACTTGCAAACGGGAAACCTCCACTGACCATCCGCTGCAATCCTTGCACCCAGTAAATCACCTTGATTATCTTCAAGAACCATGCTTAATGGATCGTTAAAAAGGGGATTAGGTAAGCAAAAGTAGAAAGCCAAAAGGACTATGAAGGCCAGCGCACTTTTTTTTGGGTGTAGAAATATTAGTTTTTTTACCTTATTAAAAGAAGAAAGTGCGCGCAAGAACAGGCCTTGCATTTTTTCTTTTAGCGCTAAAAACATAGATTTCGAATTTGAAATTTGCAATTGACTTTTTTTTTCAAAAGTAGTAAATTAGAATCAATGACCTTTAACGCGATCGATTATTTATTTTTGGTTCTAAATTGAAATGTGTGGGCTGCTGACTTTTTAGAGATCAATACAAGTGTAATTTGAAGATTTGATGATTGAGTCCCCTCCGAAAAGGTCTCAAATTATATTTTAAAATAATGTATAATAT
>JBMOJB010000040.1:0-23378 GCA_049316985.1 Saprospiraceae bacterium
CGAAGCGAAAAAAGCGAAGCGAAAAAAGCGAAGCGAAAAAAGCGAAGCGAAAAAAGCGAAGCGAAAAAAATATCTTCAAATTTTCAAATTACCAAATTTTCAAATTAAAAAAAGCCGCATCTTTCGATGCGGCTTTTTTTATCATTTAGAGAATCTTATTTTAATAAAACAACTCTTTCAACTTTTGTACATTTTCCACCTAATTCAAGGCAAACGTGGTACATACCCGCTTCAAGATCAGATAGATTCCAGCGAACTGAATAGTATCCTTTGTATTGAGTAGATTGATCCATTGTTCTTACTACTTTACCTTGATTGTCGTAAACCTTTAAAATAACTTGGTTTTCATCATTGGTAAGATTGTACTGAATATTCAAGTCATCACTAAATGGATTAGGGAAGCACTTCATTGCGCCATGTTCAGTAATTACATCAGATGGAGTTGTTGACTTATCAGCATTCTTCTCATTGTCGATAGTGCCTGCTAAGTTGTTGCCAACATTACTGTCGTTTTCAAGACAAGTAATTCTTCTTAATGTAACGTTTACATTACACACACTTGTATTTCCACATGCATCCATAACTCTCATTGAAACCACTACATTAACCTGAGTAACACCAACTGGTATTAAAGAAGGACTGAATGTAAGAGATGAGGCAAAGTTAGTACAGCCTGAATTTCTGCACGCTGCGAACGACAACATACTAGCTGGGGTACAATTATCAGAACTACCATTATTAAATGTAGATGCAGGCACAACAACATTTGTTTTGCATATCGGTATGATTATACCTGTTTTGCAAACTGCTGTCGGAGCAATCATATCACGCAAGAATATGTTTTGTACTACCGTAGTTGAATTTCCTGACGCATCAGTTGCTCTCCAAGTACGAGTCATCGACTTTGTATATTTGGCTGTAGCAACTTTAGTTGCGCAAGAGCCAGATAAATCTGCTGTAACATCACTTACTACAGTCAAAGTTGGAACTGAACAGTTGTCCGTTGCCACTGGATTGAAATTAGTAGGGATAGAGGCAGGGAATGCACAAACATCCAAAACTACTGTCGGAGGAGTATTGAACTTAGGAAGTTCATTATCTACTACAGTTACATTAAATGTACAAGTTTGGGTCTGAGTTACACCTGTCACCGTATAGGTAACGATATTTACACCTCTGTTTAACAATGTTCCTGAAATTGTACCATTACCATTATTGATAGTGGCGCCACCAACATTAAATCTCAATACGTTAGAAATATCACAAACGTCAGCAAAGTTCGGTTTCAAGTTATCTGAAGCCAATACCAAGGTTGAACAGTTGTAATTATTAGTTCCATCTGAATTGGTATTCAATGTTTTGTCCGCAGGACAAGTCAATAGAATCGCACCAACACTTGTAAAGGTCTGAGAAACCTGAGTAGAATTTCCGCAAGCATCAGAAGCTGTCCATGTACGTGTTACCGTATTGTTGTAACTCTGGCACCCTGTTAGTGGATTTTTAACTACTACTGAATCCAAAACAACAGTTACAGAACTACAATTATCTGAAGCTGTCATTACTGGAGGACGTGGTGTATTTTCATTTGAGTAAATTCCACCACTTACCGGAACAGCAGAAGTAAACATTGGTGCTGTGTCGTCTTTAACGGTTATGGTTTGTGTTTTTGTAGCAGCATTTCCACTTGCATCAATTGCTGTCCATGTGCGAGTAAGCACATAAGAATATGCGCCACATCCTGTTGAAGTTTGAGTGCTTGTTTCTTCGCCTGATACAAATACATTACAATCGTTAACAATATCAATAACTACATCATCAAGGCCAGGAATTGTACCTGAATCTTGACAATTAATCGTCATATCCGCAGGGAAACTTGCAGCAAATACCGGTGCAGTATCGTCGATAAATGCAACGTCATCTGTTGAAGTACATCCATTAGCAAATGAAACAGTAACTGAGTAAGCGGTTGCAGATGTTGGATCTACAACAATTGTTGCTGTTGTTTCTCCGGTACTCCACAAATAAGTTCCACCGCCTGTGGCTGTTAATGTATAGCTTGTAGAACAATTTAACGTTTGATCTGGTCCAGCATTAGCGATTGGCGCTGTCTTATCAACAGTCACTGTCATTTGGTCTGTTGCCGTACATCCGTTGGCGTCAGTGGCAGTAACTGTATAAGTCGTTGTTGTTGCAGGAGATACCTCGTCACCTTGAGCAGCTGAATTATCCCAAGCAAAAGACACACCACCAACTGCGTTCAAAATTGTTGTCGGGTTGATACAGTTAATAGTTACATCAGCTCCTGCATTGGTACTAAACAATGCCGGCTCAGTAATTGTAGCACCGGTAGCAACCGTACATCCATTTGCATCTGTAACAGTTACCGAATAAGTACCCGCGCTTGCAGAAATGTCTTCAGTAGTGGCGCTGTTTGACCATGCATACGAGAACGGAGCAGTACCACCTACAACCGATAAATCTACCATACCATTTGCACCAAAACAACTTGCATTAGTTACTTGAGTACTCAAGAAGATAGAAGAAGCCGGCTGTGTAAGCGTTACACTAGAAGTAGCTGTTGTGCCAAAAGCATCAGTAACAGTAACTGAGTAAGTACCCGCAGCCAAATTATTAATTGTTTGAGTTGTTGCAGCATTAGACCAAATGTAAGTATAAGGCGTCAAACCTCCTACTGCATTCACCGTAGCCGAACCAGTAGCTGAACCGGCGCACAAAACATCTTGTTTGCTAATTCCGCTAATAGAAAGCGGTGTAAATGCAACATTTAAACCTATCAACTGATCAGGGACACAAACTGTAAATTTATCATCAGCAACAACAGATGAAACCGGGTTACTGGTATTTCTCCATACAAACTGAGAAGTTTGAGAAGGATTAATAATATCAAATTCACAAGTCATCAAATCCGTTCCAGCTGCTGTAATAGGAACCAAGCAAGCTGAAGCTGCTCCAACATAAGCTGTATTTAAACTCGCGATACCTGATGTATAACTTGTTCCTACAATAGTAGTCGCTCCAAAAGCAGGAGTAGGGAATGCATCAGAAATTACTACAAGATTATTTAAGGCAGTCTTGTTGAAATTGAAACGCAAATTATTGCTACCAATACAGAATGGAGTAGCAGTACTCATTCTAATTGTAAATCTGAATTTGTTTCCAACCACTGAAGCATTGACAAATGACAAACTGTACTTCTTTTCTACTGAAACCACTACCGCATCTGTAGCAGTACAACCATTTGCAGCTGTTACTGTGACAGTATAGGTAGTTCTATCATTTGGAGAAACAGTAGTTGCTGCTGTGGTTGCGCCATTGCTCCATGCGTACGATACTCCACCGCTTGCATTAAGATTTGCACTTGATCCATATGTTATTGTAACATCCAAACCTGCATTTGCAATTGGTGCTGTTTTATTTATGAATACAACTGCTTCATCAGTAGCTTGACAACCGTTGGCACCTGTAACAGTAACTCTATAAGTCGTCATTGCAGTTGGACTCACCGTAATACTTGAAGTAGTTTCACCATTGCTCCAAGCATAAGATGCACCACCACTAGCCGTGAGTGTAGCACTTGAATTGGTACAGTTGATCGTAGCATCAAATCCTGCGTCTGCCTGCGGTGTTCCATTATCAACAGTGACAACAACATCATCGGTAGCCGTACAACCATTGGATGTACTAACTGTAACTGAATAAGTTGTAGTAGTAGTTGGTTCAACTGTAATACTTGCTGTAGTAGCTCCATTACTCCATAAATAAGTACCGCCACCGCTTGCAGTCAGAACTGCATTTAGAGTTGTACAATTAATGGTCGCATCGGCTCCTGCAGATGCATTTGGCGCTGTTTTGTCAACAGTAACTACAACTGCATCAGTAGCAGTACAACCATTTGCACTTGTAATAGTAACCGAATAAGTTGTTGTTGAAGTTGGATCAACGGTAATACTTGCAGAAGTTTCTCCGTTGCTCCATAAATATGTACCAGAACCTCCTGTCGCTGTCAACACAGCACTTGGGTTAGTACAATTTAAAGTTACATCTGCACCAGCATCAACGGTATTTTGGAAACCATCCAAAATAGTAGCTGATTGTGTGATTGAACAACCATTGGCATCCGTAATTGTAAACGTATAAGATCCGGCAGTCAAAGCTGTTTGAGCAGGTGCGATTGTGTATGGAGAAGTTCCTCCAGTCACATTTAATGTTACACTGCCATCATTCCCACCAAAGCAAGTTACATTTTGTTGTGTAAATGTAGCACTAAGCGGCGTAGCAGGTTGTGTAATAGTGACTCCCTGATAGGTTACGCAGTCGTTCGCGTCTACAGCAAAAACGGTATAATTGCCTGCAGGCAGGTTGGTTCTCGCAAGCGCACTTGGATTTGTGCCCGAACCCCAAGAAATACAAACGCAAAATCTTGAAGTTCCAAAGCATATATTTGGTGTCGGACAATTTGAGCAAAACGAGCTGCAATTTGCTCCAGCTGCTGCACTTTTTACGCTATCCGGATGTGTAGCTAAAATCAGATACTCTACTGTACCGGTTCCACCTGTACTTGAAATATCAATTGATCCAGTAGAATTGCCATGACAAGTAACTGGAGTTGGTATTGTTGTCACCAACAAAGGAGCTGGTTGTGTAATTGTAGCACCAGTATAAGTTATACAATCATTTGCATCGATAGCAACAACCGTATAATCACCCGCAGGCAGGTTGGTTCTCGCTTGCGAACTTGGATTTGTGCCCGAACCCCAATGAATACACATGCATATTCTACCAAAACCAAGACAAACACCTGGGCATGATGCGCAAAAACTTCCACATCCATTAGGCCCGCTTGCTGAAACATTTTTAATGCTGTCCTTATGAAAAGGCAGAATATAATATTCCGTAATGCCTGTACCACCAGAAACCACTACATCTAGTGATCCTGTACTGCCACCATGACATCTAACTGCATTAGGTGTTACTGAAAGAGCAAGTGCAGTTGGTTCAGTAATTGTTGCAGAAATTATAGTTGTACAATTATTGGCATCGGTAACGGTAAAATTATGAACACCAGGTGTCAATCCCGTTTGAGAAGGAGCAATCGTATAAGGAGCAGTTCCACCTGCTGGTGTAATTACAACTGAACCATTATTCGCCCCATTACAACTAACATTTGTTTGAGTAAAAGTAGCAGTCAACTGAGAAGGTTCAGTGATGGTTACACTTTGAGAAACAGTAACCGGTAAAGCATCTGTAACAGAAACTGTATATACTCCGGCAGCTAAATTAGAGATACTTGAGGTAGTTGCACCGTTGCTCCAAGCATAGCTGTAAGGTAGAAGACCACCAATAGCTGTAACTTGTGCGGAACCATTTGTTTCTCCAAAGCACAAATTATTTGTACTTGTTAATGAAGAAATTGAAACAGTAGACAACGGGAAATTCAAATTATTGATTTGATCAATTGTAACACTTGAAACTTTATCATCATCAACAACAGCAGTTCTTGGTGTAGTAGTTGTACGCCAAACCAAATTTGAAGTAGACAAAGGATTGGTGATCGTGAATTCTAAAGTAACTACATCAGTAGGAAAGCTAGTAATTGTTATTAAACCTAAATTTGCAGCGCCACTATAAGCTGTATTGACACTGGCAATACCAGTAGTCTGGCTTGTGCCCGTCAATGTTGTTGCAGAAAAATCAGGACCAGGGAAAACATCAGATATTACAGTTAAATTAGATAATGCGTTCTGATTGTAGTTGAAACGGAAATTTGTTGAACCAATTCCGAATGGATCAGCTGCGCTTAATCTAATGGTAAATCTGAATTTGTTACCTATAATTTGAGGGTTACCAAATGCAAGATTTACTTTTCTTTCAACTGTAACCAACACCATATCTGTTGATTTACATCCATTTGCTCCAGTAACTGTAACAGTGTAGCTTGTAGTTTGCAGAGGAGTAACTGTTGTAGCAGCGGTAGTTGCACCATTGCTCCATACATAAGACACACCACCAGTAGCTACTAATGTAGCCGACGGATTAGTTGAGTTTACAACTACATCGGCACCGGCATTGGCATTAGGAGGCGTTTTATCTACTACAATAGATGCGATTGCACTTGTAGTACAAGTATTTGCCCCAGTTACAGTAACCGTATAGAATGTCGTTACTGTAGGGCTCGCAGTAAAACTAGCGGTTGTCAAACCGTTGCTCCATAAATAAGAAACACCACCAGAACCTGTTAATGTTGCAGATGAAATATTACAGTTAATTAGGCCATTTGCTCCCGCAGATCCATTTGGTGTAGCAAAATCAGCACTAACAACTACAGCATCGCTTGCGGTACAACCGTTCGCGCCGGTCACCGTTACCGTATAGGTAGTTGTAACTGTCGGAGAAACATTAATAGTAGCAACAGTCTCAGTTGTGTTCCACACGTAAGTAGCTCCACCAGTAGCAGTCAAAGTTGCAGATGGATTCGTACAGTTCAAAGAAACATCCGGCCCTGCATTTGCAGATATTGTTTTGTCAACAGTAACCACTACTGCATCTGTCCCTGTACATCCAGTAGAACCGGTAACAGTTACGTTATAAGTAGTTGTCAAAGCTGGACTTACTGTAATAGCAGCAGTAGCTGCTCCTGTGCTCCACAAATATGAAACACCTCCAGTAGCAGTCAGTGTTGTACCAGGAGTAATACAATTTATAGTGACGTCAGGACCAGCATTAGCATTGATTACTATGTTATTAGAAGTAATAGTAGCCGAAACTGATGTACTACATCCGTTGGAATCAGTGATTACAAAAGTATATCCTCCAGCAGCTAATCCAGAAATGGTATTACCAACTAAGATTCCCGCAGTATTTAAAATAGAATAAGGAGCAGTACCGCCACTTATTGAAAGTGTTACTGAACCATTTGATCCACCGGCACAATTCACAGCAGTCTGAGAAGCAATAGTTGCTGAAATTGCAGAAGGCTCTGTAATTGTAACTTGAACAGTAGTTGAACAACCACTGGCATCAGTAACTGTAAATACATAAGCACCTGCAGCTAATCCCGTTGTAGACGGAACAACTGAATAAGGAGCTGTACCACCACTTGTGGAAAGTGAAACTGATCCATTCGAACCACCATTACAAGATACATTCACTTGTGAAGTTACAGTGGAAACTACTTGCGTAGCACCTGTAATCGTTGCAGATACAGTTCCTGTACAACCTGAAAAATCAGTAATCGTAAAAGTATATGTTCCAACAGCCAGGCCAGTTTGAGCTGGAGCAATTGTGTATGGAGCTGTGCCTCCTGTTGCATTGATCACAACAGAACCATTTGATCCACCAAAACATGTAACTGCCGTTTGGTTGGCAATTGTACCGGTGACAGCTGTTGGCTGACCAACAGTAGCGGTAGCCGTTATTGTACATCCTGTATTATCAGTAATCGTGAAAGTGTACGTACCAGCAGCTAAGCCCGTAGTAGCTGGCGCCACTGTATAAGGCATTGTTCCACCTGAAATATTCAAGTTCACAGAACCGTTAGAAGCACCAAAGCATGTAGCGTCTACACCTGTTGCGGTAGCAGCTAAGCCAGATGTTGAATTAATAACAACATTTAAAGTAGTGATACAACCATTAGAATCCGTAATAGTGAATTGGTATGAACCAGCAGATAGTCCTGTTTGAGCAGGAACTATGGTATAATTACCGGTACCACCAGTCACAGCAATAGATACAGATCCATTCGCCTGACCGCAGCTTGCATCGGTCTGTGAATTGATAGAAGCTAAAAGAGCTGCCGGTTGAGTGATTGTTGCACTCACTACTGTTGTACATCCGTTAGCGTCAGTTACCGTAAAATTATAAGATCCTGCAGTCAAACCTTGAGTTGCAGGAGCAATTGTATAATTACCTGTTCCACCTGATATGTTAAGTGCTGCTGCACCGTCAGAACCACCATTACAAGTTACATTTGTAGTTGTACCGATAGAAGCTGACAATTGAGCAGGCTCAGAAATAGTAGCAGAAACTGTTCCTGTACAACCTGAAAAGTCAGTAATTGTAAAAGTATACGTTCCTGCGCTTAGTCCTGTTTGAGCAGGAACTATTGTATATGGAGATGTTCCTCCTGTTGCATTGATTACAACAGAACCATTAGTTCCACCAAAACAAGAAACTTCAGTTTGACTGGCTATAGTTCCAGAAACTGCAGTAGGCTGGCCAATCGTAGCAGAAACTGTTCCTGTACAACCTGCAAAGTCAGTAATTGTAAAAATATAAGTTCCGGCACTTAGTCCTGTTTGAGCAGGAACGATGGTGTATGGAGCTGTTCCACCTGTTGTATTAATTACAACAGAACCATTAGATCCACCAAAACAAGAAACTTGTGTTTGATTGGCAATAGTCCCAGAAACTGCACTAGGCTGGCCAATCGTAGTGGATGCCGTTACAGTACAACCTGCGTTGTCAGTAATAGTGAATGTATAAGTACCCGCCACTAATCCGGTCGTAGCCGGGGCAACTGTGTAAGGCAATGTACCTCCTGAAATATTCAAATTGACAGAACCGTTGGCAGCACCAAAACAACTTGCATCAATTCCTGTTGCAAAAGCAGACAGTCCAGAAGTTGAATTAATAACGGCATTTACCATAGCTGTACAACCATTTGAATCCGTCACCGTAAATTGGTATTGACCAGACGCTAAACCTGTTTGAGCAGGGGCAATCGTATAAGGACCAGTACCGCCGCTTACGCCAATAGTTACCGAACCAACTGGCTGGCCACAATTGGCATCTGTTTGAGCGGTGATTGAGGCCATAACTGCCGAAGCTTGATTTATAGTAGCACTAACAGTTGTAAAACATCCATTAGCATCGGTTACAGTGAAGGTATAAGAACCTGCAGTTAGTCCAGTCTGCGCTGGAGTAATCAAATAAGGTGCAATTCCACCACTTGCATTAACTACAACTGACCCATTAGATCCACCGTTACAAGTAACGTGGCTAATAGATCCTATAGATGCTGATAACTGACTAGGTGATGTAATCGTTGTTGAAACCAGTTGTGTACAACCATTAGCATCAGTTACTGTAAACTGATACATTCCTGCTGATAAGCCCGTCTGCGCAGGAACTATCGTATAAGGAGCAGTACCACCAGTTGCATTAATCACAACAGAACCATTGGGTACACCAAAGCAAGTTACGTTATTTTGAGTCGTGATTGTTGCACTTAAAGCAGTTGGCTCTGTAATTGTTCCAGAAACAGTCCCCTGACATCCATTAGCATCAGTAACCGTAAATGTATAAGATCCTGCAGCTAAACCAGTTTGTGCAGGAACAATACTATATGGAGCTGTTCCGCCTGATCCGGCAACTGTTACTGAACCATTTGATCCACCGAAACAAGAGACATTTGTCTGAGCGCTAATCGAACCACTAACTGTAGCTGGACCACCAATAGTAGTACTTGCAGTTGCTGTAGCAGCTGCATTGTCGGTAACGGTAACTGAATAGTTACCAGCAGTTAAATTTGATATTGTTGATGTTGTCGCACCATTACTCCATAAATACCCGTAAGGTGTAGTACCATTAGAGGCAACAGCTGTAGCTGAACCATTTGGCGTAGCACAATTCGTTTGATTTACTTTGTTGATTAATACAGAAAGCGGTGTAGAAGCTACAATCAACGGTGAAAGTACCGTACCAACAGCTGTAATTGCACAGCCTGCAGGACACCCTGCAGTTAAAGTTGAAGTAGTCATTGCTAATCGAGGATTTGGAAATGACGTACCAATTCTCCACTCTAATTTGTTGGAAGGATTTGAAAGTCCCGGTACACTGGTGACATTCCACTCGATTGTCAGGATACTAAATCCTGCTGAAGGAATAGGTTTACCCGGTGTAGCCGAAGGTAAAGTAATGTTGTAACTCATTACCCCTGTAGTCAGATTTGAACCGGTAGTGGTCGGATTACCGTAGGAAAAACCTGATCCGACAAGATGATTAACGGCAATTACCGGGGAAGACAACGTGTTAGTTGGGTAATTGAACCTCAGGTTCATGTTTCCCAGTTCCCAGGTGTTGTTTCCACTAGTGGATGCAATTGTCAAACTTGCCCGGAATTTTCCGGTTCCGGCATCATAGGTCGGGTTGGTAAAACTCATCGCAGCTGTAGTCTGCGAGTTAGCTTTGAACCCAATTAATAGTAAGAGGAAAATAAATGCATTTTTCATCCAAGAAATAATGGTTTAAAAACTCTGAAAGAGCCGTATATTTTCTTCATAAATGTCAAAAATATACTTTGTTAGTAAATTAATTTGTTTATTTAGTAATTAAGAAAAAAATTATATTATTATCCTGTCTCTGCATATGGTAAAGTTTGCAAGGCCAAATGTAGAATGAATTTCAGGCTAGTAAAGATAACAACTTCAGAAAAATCAAGGCTAGTTGTGTAAAATACACGTCAAGTAATTGTTTTAATAATATTTTTTTAAATAGTACTATTTTGTACTGTAATTTAAAATATTTGAGAATCTTTCGAGCAAAGTATTCAAGGCAAAGTTTTGGCAAATATATTTATTATTGTTTTACTATACTATTTTTTTCTGTTTTTTTTTAAAGTTTTTAGAAATAAATATTGCCCCTTTCACAATAAAAAAAAATATAATAATCGTTTTTACTGAAATACTAAAATAAAGAAATTGGTAAATCCTAATAGAAAAAAATACGTTATTGCGAGGAACGCAGTTTCTCCGAAAAATAATGCTATTTTTTGTAACTGTACCTAGTTGAAAGTGTAATCTGCTGAGCAAACAAATCCGAATGATGTTAGTTTTTTGACACGTCTTTTATCAAAATTCATCACAAAACTGTCTGAAATACAAGCTGCTACGACTTTGAATAAGTAAAGTGCCTGTATGGGAAATTAGAATGAATAATTTTGAATAAAGCCTAAGCGAACAACAAAAGGGTAGCTTTTTTTCATGTAAGATGCGTACACTATTGAAGCATTTTTCAATCCGGGGATGGAAACAATTGACTTTTCATGTGAAAATTCCAGCCATAAAGACTTGAAAAAGAAAAGCAGCGCAGAACAGGTCAGGAAAATGAGGGCAATATTAGATGGATTGAAAACTACTTAACAGAAAGATGCCGAACCTGCGGTCCTAAAAATTTTAGCAATTTAATTTATGCTTTAGCCCAAAATCTGTATTATGTGAATCCTACATAACTAGCCGAAATATGCATAGGTACTATTTATTCTCCTGCAGTACCTGCTCTGTTTTAGAAACCTGTCCTTCCAGGCATATTAAAAAAAAATCCCTGATTGTAGCTAACAATCAGGGATTTAAAGTGCGGAGAAAGAGGGATTCGAACCCTCGGTACCCTTTTGGGGTACACACACTTTCCAGGCGTGCTCCTTAAACCACTCGGACATCTCTCCAAAAACGAGCGCAAAGAAAAATAAATATTTTGATTTATTCTAATTTAGTTCCTATAAATTTAGCTACTCTCAATTTAGCTGATTGAGAACGGCTGTTCAATTGCTTTTCTTCTTTGGTAGCTTCGATCGTCTTTTTATTAATCAGCTCAAAGGGTCGTTCGATATTTCCGTAAAAATCACGGATAACTTCCCCGGCGCAATTGCCTGTTTTTAAAAAATTCTTAACAGGACGATCTTCCAGCGAATGGAATGTCAATACGACCAATCTGCCTTCCGGTTTCAATATTTCCTTACAAGCCATCAAAAAAGTTTCCAGTACTTCCATTTCGCGATTCACTTCTATTCTGATTGCTTGAAAGACCTGAGCCAGATAACGATGCTCATCTCCTCTGACCAGCGGGCGTAACAAACCAAGTAAATCATTTATAGTGCGAATTGGTCTCGAAATTCTGTGTTGTACGATTGCTTCTGCAAGCGTTTTGGAATTGCGAACCTCCCCATAACTACTGAAGATTTCCTGTAGTTCTATGGCATTATATTGATTGAGTATGTCTGCCGCAGTTTTTTCTTCCGACACATTCATCCGCATATCTAAAGGTGCATCAAAACGATATGAAAATCCTCTTTCTGCTGTATCGAACTGGTGGGAAGAAACCCCCAGATCCGCCAAAATTCCATCAACCACCTTGTAGCCATGTAACCTCAAAAAAGGTTTTATCTCGGCAAAGTTTGCATGGATAAAGATAATTCTGGGATCTTGGGGCACATTATTTTGTGCATCGATATCCTGGTCAAAAGCAATCAGACGGCCATTCTCATTTAACTTTTTCAAAATCTCTCGACTATGCCCTCCCCCACCAAATGTTGCATCTACATAGACTCCATCTGGCTTGATGTCAAGTCCATTCATGCATTCCTGCAGCATTACCGGAATATGGTAAGTGCCGGGTCCGGAACTGTTATTATTGTGATTGTTGCGCATTTTGTGCAAAGGTAAAAAAAAAACACCACCAAGATGGCAGTGTTTCTATTTCTGGACGTAATTAAAATAATTTGCGTTTGGCGAGGAGATACTGAACGTGCATCTCCTCTCCTCAGCGCTTGGATTGCATTGAGTTCCCTCTTCTCTTTGCAAAAAAAATAGTATTTTTTAGGTATTACCCAACAGTTTCGCTGCCAAAGCAGATAAATCTTCGCTGGAATAATTACCAAATTTCTGATCATGTAATTGAGCATCCCAGATTTCAACCTTATCAAACAGACAAACAATCTTTAGCTCTTTATCTAATTTTCCTTTGTCTACCAGCATTTTCGGTATCAAAATCCTGTCTGCACCATCAAGCTCTACTTTATTATTGCCGTTTAGCATTAGTTGCTTGAGTACCCGGGCTTCCGGATTGAAATCGCTAAGATTGCGTATTGGCTCGGTATATTTATCCCAAGCCTCAAGTGTGAACAATCGCACACAAGTATCCATGCCCTGCACCAACATAAATTCTGCTGCCCCTTCTCCAAATTGCTTCAGCAAACTGCTGGGCAATTTTACGCGACCTTTTGGATCAAGTGTCGAAGGATATGAACCGTTTAAATTCAGCATTTTGGAATTCCGTTCTCAAGTAGGCTGCAAATATATACACTTTTTAACACTTTCACCCATTTTTACCCACTTTTTAAAATAATTTTTAGAAAAAAAGAATAATTATCGCATAATATTCAGCAGCAATATTGTAAACAATTATTTATCAACACTTTACAGGAGTCAATATTTACTGATTTACTATAGTTAATTTTAAGTTTTGAAAATTTAATATACCTGCAATCTGAATAATTGCTAGTTTCATCCATATTATACCTCTTTTCGTCTATCAACGACGAGCAGTTTTAACAAAACAACTATCTTCATTGCGGAAATAAACAAACTGAAATTTTTTATATGGAATTAATCATAAAGAATCTGTCAAAAACGTATCCCAATGGGACCAAAGCACTTCAAAATGTAACGCTGAGTATCCCAACCGGTATGTTTGGCTTGCTGGGTCCGAATGGAGCCGGGAAATCAACTTTAATGCGTACCATTGCGACTTTGCAAGATGCGGATAGTGGAAGCATCATGCTGGGTAATCTCAATGTATTGCAAGATAAAGATGGTGTAAGGAGAATGCTTGGCTATCTGCCGCAGGAATTCGGCATTTACCCTCGCATTTCTGCTGTCGAAATGTTAGACCATCTTGCCACATTAAAAGGAATCACCAGCAAAGCAGCAAGAAAGAATGTGGTAGAAGCATTGCTTAATCGAGTCAATTTATGGGAACACAGAAAGAAAGCCGTTGCATCTTATTCAGGCGGTATGCGCCAACGATTTGGAATAGCGCAAGCATTACTGGGTGACCCAAAACTAATAATTGTTGATGAGCCGACAGCAGGACTGGACCCCGGGGAAAGAAATCGATTTTACAATTTGCTCTCTGAAATTGGCGAGAACGTAATTGTAATTTTATCCACCCATATTGTACAGGATGTAAAGGAGTTGTGTTCACAAATGGCCATCATCAACAACGGGATGGTATTATTTGCCGGAGCCCCGGAAGTAGCACTTGGCGAAATTGAAGGAAAAGTGTGGGAACGTGCAATTGCAAAATCAGAAATGGAACAATATCAATCTGATTTCAAAGTGATATCCAACAAACTAGTAGCGGGAAAACCAATCATCCACGTTTTACAGGACGAACATCCACAAGGATTCTCTCCCACGGAAGCTACCTTAGAGGACGTTTTCTTTTCAAAAATTCATCTTTAGTTCTCCCCTTAACGAGTAAAACGAAAATTTATGTTTTCTACTTTTCTAAAATTTGAATTGAAGCGACTATTGCAGGCGCCTCTTCCCTGGATCTTTTTTATCGTTTTTGCCATAATGGTTTTCGGGGCTACCGTTTCGGACAGCGTCCAGATTGGAGGAAGCTACGGCAATATCTGGAAAAATGCCCCGTTTGTAGTACAAAATTTTTATGCCGTAATGTCATTGCTAAGCATCTTACTTGTAACGGCATTTATGAATATCGCATCCTTACGCGACTTTGAGAACAATACCAGCCAGATTGTTTTCGCGGCGCCAATCAGCAAGCCCGGGTATTATTTTGGACATTTTTTTGGTGCGGTCATTGTATCAATCCTTCCCTTACTTGGTGTTTCACTTGGCGTTTTGGCAGGTACAATTGCCAACGGGATGTTTCACTGGATGGAACCAGAGCGTTTTGGCCCATTAGGATTGAAGGGACATCTCGAGGCAATTGTTCTATTTGTCATTCCCAACATACTTTTTTGCGGAAGCATTGTTTTTGCCATTTCTGCTTTAAGTAGAAAGACAACACTGGCATATATAGCAACGTTAGCATTGTTGGTCGCCTACATTGCTTCAGGTGCTTTGTTGCGCGATCTCAAGAATGAACAGATTGCCATGCTATTAGATCCCTTTGGCATTCGCACTTTTTCATTACTTACCAAGTACTGGACAGTTGAAGACAAAAACACGATGTCTTTACCCTTGAGCGGGATGATGCTGATCAACAGGTTGATTTGGATTGCTGTTGGCCTTGGGATTTTGATACTGTCTTATTTCAAATTCAGTTTTACTGAAAAAGCAGAAAAGCTAAAAAAAGTCAAAAAAGAAAGTGCTGGTGAAGATAATTTCTCTACGGGCCCTTTAAGCGATTACCCGAGAATATCCCCTGCAAAAGGCAGCTATGCCCTATGGACACAGTATGTAACACAATTCAAGATAGATACTTTGTCAATCGTCAGAAGTACCCCTTTTTTCTTGTTACTGATCATCGGGTTGTTTAATCTCCTCCCGGGACTGCTGTCTGCTGATGAAAGCTATGGAGGTAAAACTTTGCCGGTTACTTATCATATTGTCGATAGTATCAGAGGATCTTTTTACCTGTTTCTCATTTCAATTATGTCCTATTTTACCGGCATATTGGTTTGGAAAGAAAGAAACGCCAAGGTAAATGAAATTTATGATACATTGCCTACAAAAAACTGGACAATTTGGCTGGGGAAATTCAGTGCAATGGCTTCTGTGGTATTGATATTGTTGCTTACTGCTATTTGTGCAGGAGTAATTGCTCAGGTGAGCAAGGGTTATACTAATATCGAGTGGCAGGTATACTTCTCTGAATTACTTATTGAAGATTTCTTTGGATTTCTATGCATGATAGCTTTGGGTTTATTTATCCAGACGCTCGTGCCTAATATGTTTCTCGGCTTTTTTATATTGGTTGTTTTTACGATCTTGAACAGTTTTATTTGGTCTGCGCTTCATATTGATACCAATATGCTGCGTTTCGGTGCGAATACCAATCACATTTATTCAGATTTTTATGGTTATGCGCCTTATTTGAAAGGAAAAATCTGGTTTAATATCTATTGGGGCTTATTTTCGGTTTTGCTGGCCGTTGGATCGATGGTATTGTGGGTAAGAGGAAAAGACAGTGACTGGAAAAACAGATTTCGATTGGGTAAAATTGAATGGAAGGGTTATCGGACTGTCGGTCTGGCACTTGTCATTTTGTGGTTGGGAACAGCAAGTTTTGTCTATTACAATACGCAAGTGCTGAACAAGTATAACAATTCAAAAAAATTCGAAAAACTTCAGGTTAGGTACGAAAAGGAATTCAAGCGGTATGAAAAGATGGTTCAACCAAGGGTTTACGACCTTAAGCTAAATATTGATATATTCCCTGAAAAAAGAGCTGTAATGGTAAAGGGAGACTATTGGATAAGAAACAATAGCAACAATGCCATTGACACACTTTTTGTAAATGAACCCCGCAACGGAAAATTTACCTTATATCATGAACGATTGAGCTCGATTTTCAGTGATGAAGACTTATTAATAGAAATGTATAAATTCAGCCCTGCACTCGAGCCCGGCGATTCAATGAAACTGCAGATTGCACTGAATTTTGAACCCAAAGGATTCGAAAACCAGGTTACCTTTAACCAAGTTGTACAAAATGGCACTTTTTTCAACAATGGAGATTTCATTCCTGTATTCGGATATGTCGACCAAAATGAAATCACAGATAAAAATGACAGAAAGGGTTATGGTTTACCAGAAAAGTCAAGAATGCCTGCTTTAAATCGAGAAGATCTGGAAAATAGAAAAGATACTTATATTTCCAATAATGCTGATTTAATCAACCTGGAAACCACAATTTCCACTTCAGCAGATCAAATGGCGGTTGCCCCGGGCTCATTGACAAATTCGTGGACACTGGGTAACAGAAACTACTTTACCTATAAAATGGATCATCCCAGTGGTAATTTCTCTGCTTATATTTCAGCCCGCTACGAGGTAAAAAAGCGAGATTGGAACGGAATAAGTCTGGAAGTTTACTACCATAAAGATCATGCATACAATGTGGACAGAATGCTAAATTCTATTCAAAAATCGCTTGAATACTACACCAAAAACTTTGGACCTTACACCCACAAACAATGCCGTATCATTGAATTTCCTCGAATTGCTTCTTTTGCGCAGTGCTTTCCGGGAACGATGCCCTACTCAGAAGGGATTGGATTCATTTCTGATTTCAGTGATCCGGAGGCAATCGATATGGTTTTTTATGTGGTTGCCCATGAGATGGGCCACCAATGGTGGGCTCATCAGGAATGTGGCGCAAAAATGCAAGGTGGAGAAATGACTGTCGAAACGTTTGCTCAGTACAGCGCATTGATGGTAATGGAAAAAGAATATGGCAGGGATGCAATGCGCAAATTCCTCGAGTATGAAATGGACCGCTACCTTCGGGGCAGAGGACGTGAAACACTGAAAGAGTTACCATTGTCAAAATGTGAAAACCAAGGCTATATTCACTATCAAAAAGGTTCGGTTGTGATGTACTACTTAAAAGAGATGATTGGAGAAGAAAAGGTCAACACCGCACTAAGAGCATTTCTCGATAAATTCAAATACAGTGGTGCACCCTATCCGACTAGTCTGGATGCGATTGACGAATTTGACAAGCAAACACCGGATAGCCTGAAGTACATTCTTAAAGATCTATTCTTCGATATTACCTTGTATGACAACAAAACCAACTCTTTCAGCACCAAAAAACTGGATAATGGCAAGTACGAAGTGACTATTCAAACGGAAAGCAAGAAATACAAGGCGGATGAACTGGGTAAGGAATCTGAAGTGCCGGTAAATGATTTTATCGAAATTGGTGCATTTGCAAAACCTGAAAAAGGTAAAAAGTACGGAAAAACGCTTTATCGCAAAATGATGCATATTACTCAGAAAGACAATACATACATCTTTATCTGTGATGAAGAGCCGGAAAAAGCGGGTATTGATCCGTTTAGTCTCCTAATTGATAGAATGCCTAAAGATAATTTGAAAATTTGAAAATTTGATGATTTGATGATATTTTTGCGCTTCGCGCATGTTACTCGGCTGCGCCGTTTGGTGCGCTGTGCGCGTTTGGTGGCTTCGCCGTTTGGTGCGCTGCGGCGCCTGCCTGCCTTTGGTAGGTTTGTTGCGCTGCTCGCGTTTGGAACTAAGATTTATTTTGCAGTACCTATTTTCACAAAAAAATGATGTTCTGGAATCTCCGGAACATCATTTTTTTTTATACTTCAGTCATCAATGCAATGAAACAGCTGTAATGACCAAGCAAATATTATTATTATCACTTTAACAATTCTGCACCTCCACAAATCAACATTGAGGCAACAAAAATGACCACCTATACAATTGACCAGCAGACTAACAGACTAATTGACCAGCAGACTAGTAGACTAATTGACTAGTAGACTAATTGACTAGTAGACTAATTGACTAGAAGACTAGAAGACTAGCAAACCAACGACTAACTATTGTTTGTATGCAATACTATTCATTTTTGCAGCCTGAATTTCCTCAGCGGTGCGATATGGAATTTTTGCAAGATTTGCGATGACTTCATTTTTGTACTTCATATAAGTAGGAAGTGAAGAAGCATCCATAATTTTAGCAACCGGTAAATCTGCTTTTTGGAAGTTACATTGTGAACCGTTTTTCCAGAAGCGAAAACAGACATGCGGACCAGTTGCCAATCCAGTTGAACCTACATACCCGATAGTTTGTCCTTGCATCACGTGTACTCCGCGCTTGATTCCTTTGGCGTGACGACACATGTGCAAATATTGAGTTTCGTATTTATTATCGTGTCTGATTTTCACATAAATTCCATTCCCTCCAGCACGAGTTGCTTCTTCAACAATTCCGTCAGCAACGGCCATAATTGGTGTCCCGGTTGGCGCTGCAAAATCGGTTCCCAAGTGTGGCTTGACATAACGTAGAATAGGATGAAGTCTGCGCAGATTAAATCCGGATGAAATATGGGAAAAACGAACCGGGGATTTGAGGAAAGTTTTTTTCATGGGTCTGCCATCCTGGTCAAAAAATCCCTTTACTTTCCCATCATCGTACCAGATTGCATAATATTCTTTATTATTATCTGTAAAGTATGCAGCTAATAAATTGCCTGTCGCTACCGGTTTACCATTGACATATCTGTTTTCGTAGATAAACTTGAATTTATCACCTTCGTCCGTGTGGTGAAAATCCACAGAACAAGAAAGTGCATCTTCCAATCGATCAGTAATATCATAACTCCAACCATTGTCGACCATGGTGTTCCAGATGTTGGATTCAATAATTCCCGATGCAGACTCAACTCTTGTTTCGAACTGGACGTCCTTTTTACTTACCTCCAACGTTTTAAGATTGATGATAAGATGACTAAATAAATCAGGAGAATAGCAAAAGTAGTCCGCTCCTTTTCCTTTTTCACGTGTAAGTATCATATACTCTTTTCCTGTACGGAAATGACGCACATCAAAAATACCATCACAATTTCTATTAATTTTGTCAATTTGAACCGCAGAAAGTCCTGTACCTTCGACAAAATCTTTGAATGATTCATTGGACGCTATCTTCGCTGTTTTAGCCTGAAAAAATGTATCCAGTGAAAACCCGTATTTCAATTTAGAAAAATCAACATATTGATTGGTGTCCACGTTGGAAGCTCCAAACAAGCTTGTAGAATGCAAGCCTGCATAAGCGGACGATAATATAAACAGACCTAATCCGAATACCCTTACGTAGGCAAATTTAAGATCAAAGATAAACTTACTTCTTTCACGAAGCAGTTTAAAAAGTTGAAGAAAGGTGTTTTTGAATTGCACTTAACTATCAGTTTTTACGTTCAGAAAATTTTCTCATTAGTTCAACTTACTGGAGAAAAACCTTTGCCGCAATCATTAAAGAGGGAGAGAAATGATGCCAAAGGAAATTAGAGGCTCAAAGCTACAATAATTTCTTTTAAAATTTAAGCCCAGCACATTATTAATGATAACTTTAACAAATTTAACTAGACTAACAAAGAGAATAATATACTAAAACAATGATACAAAACCAGGTACATTAGGAATAAAAACGATCAGAAAATAATACTATCAGAATTTAATTGCTTTAACCTCGCCACAATGCTGACTATTTCTGGACGCTTCATTCAATGTATAAACAAGTAAATCAATTGAACTACACAATTTAATTGGGAAGTCACCTATAGATGGGTATGGCAGAATAACAAAAAAGAACTATAATTTATATCTCAGATTGTGTGGTTATATCCGTTCAAAAAATCACGGACAAGCATTCTTTTCTTGCCTTGCAACTGTACATCTTCTACGGAGACATACGAATCTGCACAGCTAATCCACAAAGCATCTTTGCCCTTTTTCAAAAAAGTGCCGGCCTTTTCTTCTGAATTTTGTTCGACAACTGTTGTTTTGAATATCTTAAGTGTTTCTCCATTTAATCTGGTCCAGGCAGCAGGAAACGGTGACATTCCTCTCACAAAATTATGTACTTCCCGTGAGGTTTTAGAAAAATCAATTTCACAAATTTCAAATGATAATTTAGGTGCTTTGCTGGCCTTCGAATCATCTTGCGGGATTAGCCGATAATCACCGTTTTGTATTTTCCAGAGAGATTCCAGAATCGTCTGTGCACCCAGCACCATCATTCGGTCGTGAATATCACCGGTTGTATCATTTTCACCGATGCTCAATTTCGAACTCATTAAAATATCTCCCGTATCGATTTCATGCGTCAAGAAGAATGTGGTTACGCCTGTTTCTTTTTCTCCATTGATGACTGCCCAGTGAATAGGTGCAGCACCCCGATAGGCAGGAAGCAAGGACCCATGCAGGTTGATAGTTCCCAACGGAGGCATGTTCCACACCATTTCAGGTAGCATGCGAAAAGCGACGACTACCTGAAGATCTGCTTTTAGCGATTTAAGTTGGACAATGAATTCGGGATCTCGCAATTTTTCCGGTTGAAGTACTTTCAATCCGTACGTTAGCGCATATTTTTTAACGGCTGATTCTATTTTTTCTTTTCCTCCCCTGCCACCCATTTTATCAGCTGCAGTCACTACCCCCACGATATCATAACCGTTTTTCATAAGAATATCTAAAGAAGGAACTGCGAAATCGGGCGTGCCCATGAAGACGATTCTCATAACAGACAGAATTAAAAAAAGATAAAAAAAAACTCCTATCTTCATTTGAATAAGAAAATAGGAGTTGTAAAAAAAACCTTTGGTTTTATATCGCGTCAAAAGCTTTGACCAAACTGGTCAAAACAAAAGGCAAAGCAACCCAAAACCACTCTGGATAAACCACAAGCAAAGCACACATGGCAGCAGTTGAGATAGCAGTAAAGATCCAATATTTTCTAGTTTGAGCCGGAGTATTCATAAAGTATATTTTTTAAAATGATTTATTCAAAATTTCTGCGCAAAAGTAAAAACTTCCGTTTAGAAAAACAAATGAAAAATCATTTTTTAAACATTAGATAGAATTTGTTTTAAAATAATTTATATTTGCAGTACAAAATGTTTTAAAATGAACTCGAGCGAAATTCTGATATTACTGATTGGCATTGGCTTAGGCATTGTTCTGGGCTGGATTCTTTTTGGGGTCATACTCGGTAAAAAAGGAATTGATAATCCCGAACTCATTGCAAGGTATGTTTCCAAAGATGCTTATGAACAGCTGTTGCACACTTACGAGCTATTACGTGAGCAGAATCATATTAAAGAACAGGAAATCAGAGAACTCAACATCGTTCTTGCTACTGCTCAGACTGAGCGTCAATTTCTTGCAAACCAACTTAATAATCAAGTAGCGGAAATGACAGCACTGGAAAAACGATTTCAGAATCAATTTGAGAATCTGGCCAACCGATTATTGGACGAAAAAAGTCAGAAATTCATTCGGACCAATAACCAACAAATGGAAGTTATTCTGCAGCCGCTTCGCGAAAAAATAAAGGCTTTCGAAGACAATATCGACAAAAAATACATGGATGAAAGCCGCGAACGACATACACTCAAAAATGAAATTGAACAATTGCGCATTTTGAACACCCAACTCAGCAAAGATGCCGAGAACCTGGTGCTTGCACTCAAAGGAGATAACAAAGCGCAGGGCAACTGGGGAGAATTCAGGTTAGAATTGATTCTTGAAAAAGCAGGATTAAGTAAGGGAATTCACTTTGACGCTCAATCGTCATTTACCGATGAGCTGCAGCAAAAAAAACAGCCAGATTATATCATCAATCTGCCTGACAGCAAACAACTGGTAATTGATTCAAAGGTCTCGCTGGTCGCCTATGAAAGATTTTACAATGAAACCGAACCAGAACAACGAAAAATATACTTGAAGGCACATATTGAAAGTCTTCGAGGACACATTAAAAATCTATGGAGTAAAAACTACCAACAACTTTACCAGATCAATTCACCGGATTATTTACTTTTATTTGTGCCAATAGAACCTGCTTTCACAGCTGCGTTGCAAGAGGATCAGGATTTATTTACTGATGCTTTGGATAAGAATATTGTACTGGTAACGACCTCTACTCTGCTCGCAACCATGCGAACAGTATCTTTTCTTTGGAAACAAGACAAACAGAAACAAAATGTATTGGATATTGCAAGACAAAGCGGCATGCTTTACGATAAATTTGTTGACTTTGTGGATGACCTCAAGAAAATAGGTTTGAGATTAGATTCCGCAAAAGACGCTTATGGAGATGCCATGAACAAATTGACAACTGCAAGAAGGGTCGGAGATACTTTGATTGGAAAAGCAGAAAAGATCAAAGAGCTTGGTGCCAGAACTTCAAAATTTTTACCAAAAGAAATGTTGGAAGACTTGGCTGACTTCGATGAGTAGGCAACTTAATGGAAGTATTAAGTAACAATCAATTTCAAATTGATGAACTAATATTGAAACTCAACGATACTTAATACTTCCTGGTGATATAATTTTGTATACTAATTCTGAAAATGAATTTTTCCACTCTCAAATAAAATTCGCATCGCTGCATCAAAAATCTGGGTATTGTTCATGCTTACAATACCCCCACCGGGTCCTTGTTCCCAATGCCAGTCTTCACTGGTTTCATTGTGTTCATTTTGGAATGACTTACCTCCAAAAAAATTCCGAACAGATTGCTCATTCAATTGCAACTCTTCAGAAATTCGAGTAATACTACCATTCGGAAGTTGGTGTTTGATACGACGTAAATCTTCGAATTTAATGTTCATAACACGAAAATTAAGTGAAATAAAATGGTTTTATACAAAATAGCGCCTTCATCTGTACCAGCAAACAATAAACAATCAATTGACTGATTCAGTGAAATATTTTTTGTAAAGATAAATTTTCTGCGAAATTAAAAAAAGAAATTTGAAAAAAAATTTGCGCTGAGCCGTTTGTTGTGCTGCGCGCGTTTGTTGCGCTGCGCGCGTTTGGTGCGCTGCGCGCGTTTGGTGGCTTCGCCGTTTGGGGC
>JBMOJB010000041.1:0-23233 GCA_049316985.1 Saprospiraceae bacterium
GTATTATCCCGTACTCGACAGCTAAAATAAGAAAGGGTTCATGTTACGATGTACATGAACCTTTTTAAATATTTAATAAAGAATATCCAAATTTCTTCAGGGCCGAAGATTCTAACACCCCGCAAAACTAGCCAAAGTGAATCGTCTTGTTTTATGCGAATAGATTTCACCTGCATAAAAGTAAAAGAAACAGTAAAGTAAAAACCAATCGATTTTTCATTGTTCTCATGTTAAAATCATCAATTGTTTTAACAAAGTACATTTAATTCCTTGAGTATCAATAAATGGCCTATCCAAATCAATCAATCTACGGTAGCTGAAGTATTATGATTAAAATGCTAAATGGAAGGCCCGTGCAGGCAATTTTTAGTAAAGGTAGAACTTTAAGTAAGCTGACTTGCAGATTTCAGGTAATTAATGCGCTGAAAAAATGACAATTGAAAAAAAATCCCTACTTTCGCAATCAAACAAAACCAGCTATTATAATGAATAAAAGTACATTCCGTGCGATAATAATTTTGGAGTCTTTGATTGCCCTACTCGTGTTGCTTGGCGGAATGGGTTGGATACCCCTTGGTCAGGACTTTTTGTTTCCGTTGCGATGGGTGTTTTTACTGACGATGGTATTTTATGGTTGGAAGTCCAGACAGTCACTTACTTTTTGGATATTATTGTGTCTGTTGATAGGAGCAGAGATTGGGTTTGATTTTCCGGAATTGGGTAAATCGCTGGATGTACTGAGTAAAATATTTCTAAAACTGATCAAAGCGATAGTAGCACCTTTGCTGTTTTCGACTTTAGTAGTAGGTATTGCCGGCCACGATGATTCCAAACAGATTGGCAGGATGGGAATCAAGGCTTTTACTTACTTTTTAACCGCAACCTCCATCGCTTTGGTTTTCGGTCTGGTAGCCATCAATTTCACACAAGCCGGCTATCATCCCGGTATAAGAAAAGACAAAGCTGAAAAATTGCAATCTAAAGCCGCAGGTGTTAAGAAAAGCTGGAAAGATCTGGCTGCTCCGGGTATTGTAGATCGCACTGAAAAGATCATCACCGCTTATGAGATTGCACCGGATTCAATGCGCCCTTCAATCATACAATCTGGAATAGATTCAATTCAAATGACAATTGCTGCAGCAAAAAAAACAGCAGATTCGCCTCCAAAACAAGAATTTAAAGACTTTCTGGTCAATATTTTTCCTGAAAATATCGCTAAAGCCATTGCAGAAAACCAGGTGTTACAGGTTGTCATTTTTAGTTTGATTTTTGGATTTGGTGTATCCGCCAGTGGAAATGAGCATCGCAAAAAAATGGTAAGTTTCTGCGAGAGCCTCAGCCAGGTGATGTTCAAATTTACTAATATCGTGATGTACTTTGCTCCAGTTGGTGTGCTGGGTGCTATGGCCGCAGCAGTATCTGCAATGGGATTGGACGTATTTATGCCAATGCTTCATTTGATTGGCACACTTTATTTGGCATTATTTTTCTTTGTTGTCATCGTTTTTGGTTTTGTCATCTGGTTGATGAAAATCAATCTGAGAAAATTCTGGAATGCGGTGCAAGAACCTGTTTCTATAGCATTTAGTACGGCTTCCAGCGAAGCTGCTTTGGGATCTGCGATGGTTTCTTTAAAAAAGTACGGCATTCCGGAAAAATTTATTTCCTTTGTATTGCCAACAGGAATGAGTTTTAATCTGGATGGAACGACATTATACCTCAGCTGTGCAGCAGTTTTTGTAGCACAAGCAACAGGACATGAAATAGCCAGCTCAATTCCGGCTCAAATTTCACTGCTACTGGTTTTATTGATCACCAGCAAGGGAGTTGCAGGAGTAGCGAGGGCATCGTTGATTATACTAATGGGAACAATCGGACAATTTGGAATACCAGACTGGCCAATATATTTGATTCTCGGCGTGGATGTACTCATGGATATGGTAAGAACAGGCGTCAATATGCTTGGCAATTGCCTCGCAACCGTTGTTGTTGCCAAATGGGAAGGTGAATTTGAAGACTAATTGACCGGCTCTTATAATAATTTAATAAATTTTAAGTAAACATAATTTTTACAAATGGACAATACTCCTTTTTTAGTACAGGTTAATGACACTGAAATAAGTGTCGCACCGGAAACCATCGCTGCTTTTGACAGTATCAAAATGAAGGATGGAAGCTTTCATGTTTTGAAGGACAACAAATCTTATCGCGCTGAAATCAGTGAAGTGAATTTCGAAGACAAGAACATGACTATTAAAGTCAACGGAAATAGCTACAATATAAAAATTCACGACAAGTATGACCGCTTGATCAAACAAATCGGTCTTACAATAGGCGGTACCCATAAGACCAATATAATTAAGTCACCCATGCCCGGACTGGTTTTAGAGATAATGTCGAAAGTTGGTCAAACCGTTGCCAAAGGGGAAACCATACTTATTCTGGAAGCTATGAAAATGGAAAATACCATTAAAGCTCCCGAAGATGCTGTAATCAAAAGCATCCACGTAGTAAAGGGAGAAGCTATTGAAAAAGGACACTTATTGATCGAATTAGAGTAAAAAAATAGGATTCACTGTCGAATTGTGTGGCTAATTGAATTTTTGAAGCTTTTGTAATTATGATTTTTTGATCAACTTCGTTAATATCATTTGCTGTTTCCTTTTTCCTTGTCTTCCGGACATTATGGAATATTTCCATAATTCTATCGCAAACCTTTGATTATCTGTAAAAAAGGGCATCGAAGCTTAAAAAGAACTGCTAAGTAGACCAAGAATGGCTCCGAAGGAGTCCAAAGTATCATCAAATTTTCAAATTTTCAAATTTGGATGTGTCTATCTCAGATCATCTAAAAATACCCCACACTAATCAACATAGAGCCAAAAATATCGAAACCAGTTATGGATTTTCCGGAATTTGAAGAGATAGAAGAAAGCGGAGTCAATTTTTTCTTTGAAGAAACAGACTTCGAAATAAAAAATCAAGATGCAATTGCTGATTGGGTTGTGCAAACCACAAGTGAGGAAGGCTGCGTCTTTCACCATTGCTCCTATATATTTTGCAATGATGAATATCTACATAAGATCAATGTAGAATATTTGGAGCATGATGATTATACAGATGTCATTACTTTCCCCTATTCAGAAGATCGAATAGAAGGCGAGATTTACATCAGTGTTGACAGGGTAAAGGACAATGCTGTTTTGCTAGGTATTCCATTTGAAAATGAATTGCATCGAGTTATGATTCATGGAATGCTGCATTTGTGCGGATATACAGATAAAACACCCGAAGATAAATCTGCAATGACTGCGAAAGAGAATTTTTACCTTTCCAAATTGCAAGTTTAATAGAAGTGGATTCGAAACATAGAAATTGATATGCGTGGAATTTAAATGACTTATTTCATTTCATACTTTGCCCGTTTTGAAATACCTTTGCGCAATGAAAGAAAAAGTCCTTATTTTAGATTTTGGTTCTCAGTTTACGCAATTGATCGCACGTCGGGTTCGTGAATTAAATATTTACAGCGAAATTATCCCCTACCATAAAGAAATCGCGCTTGATGACACAGTCAAGGCAGTGATTCTATCAGGCTCTCCCTATTCGGTCATGCAAGAAGATGCGCTTCAAGTTGATCTACATCAATTTATCGACAAAGTACCTGTTCTAGCTGTTTGTTATGGTGCTCAATACATCGCCCACACGCTTGGAGGAGAAGTAGAGCGTTCCAATAAAAGAGAATATGGGAAGGCAATTCTGAACAAAGTCAAGCGCGATGTTTTCTTGAATAAAGTGGGGAAAGCATCTCAAGTCTGGATGTCGCACGGCGATACGATTTCAAAAATACCGGATGGATTTGAAATTTTAGCCAGCACTGAAAGTATTCCTGTAGCCATTTTTAAATCGAAAAAAGGGAAATACAAAAAACCGGTCTATGCTATTCAGTTTCACCCCGAAGTAACGCATTCTTTGGACGGTGCACTGATGCTCAAGAATTTCCTGATTGATATTGCGGGTTGTGAAGCGACATGGACGCCAAATGCGTTCGTGGAAGAAGCTGTAGCTGCGTTGAAAGCACAAATTGGAACTGAAAAAGTACTGATGGCGCTTTCTGGAGGAGTGGATTCCAGTGTGGGTGCCATGCTTTTGCATAAAGCCATCGGCAAAAACCTCTTTTGTTTCTTTGTCGACAATGGCCTGCTTCGCAAAAACGAATACGAAGAAGTGCTTGAATCCTACAAAGGTATGGGACTTAATGTAACCGGAGTGGATGCGAAGGAGCAGTTTTATGCAGACCTGGCAGGAAAAACAGAACCGGAAGCCAAAAGAAAGGCCATCGGCAAGGCGTTTATTGATGTATTTGAATTTGAAAGTACGCAATTCAAGGATGTACAATGGCTGGGTCAAGGCACGATTTATCCGGATGTCATAGAATCCGTTTCGATTCATGGACCTTCCGCCACCATCAAATCCCACCACAATGTCGGTGGACTACCGGATAAATTGAAACTCAAGATTGTCGAGCCATTGAGAATGCTTTTCAAAGATGAAGTGCGTCGCGTCGGACGTGCCATGGGCGTGCCCGATAATATATTGAAAAGACATCCTTTCCCGGGACCGGGATTGGGAATCCGTATATTGGGCGAGGTTACACCGGAAAAAGTCAGACTTTTGCAAGAAGCTGATGCGATTTATATCAATAACCTGAAAAAATTTGGCCTATACGATGATGTATGGCAAGCAGGAACCATCCTTTTGCCGGTACAATCAGTCGGTGTAATGGGTGATGAAAGAACTTATGAAAAGACAGTTGCCCTGCGCGCAGTCAGTTCCGTAGATGGCATGACCGCCGAATGGAGTCGCCTACCCTACGAGTTCCTTGCCACAGTATCCAATGAGATCATCAACAATGTGAGAGGAATTAACCGTGTGGTGTATGATATTAGTACCAAGCCGCCTGCAACGATTGAGTGGGAGTAAGAACAATTGACAATTGATAATTGACAATTAACAATTTGCAACTTAACGAATTCCCAAAAGGGCACCTGTGAGCTTGCACTGATTCCATTTACGTAATGCTTTGTAACTTCCGACTATCAATAATTTTAGCAAAAAAACTTAAAATGAAAAATCAGATTATTATTTGTCTTGCCATTATTATTTGTTGTTTTACTTCATCGAAAGCACAGGAAGTAGCGGAATCAAAACCAAAATTTGAAAGAAGTAGTTGTCAGGATACAACCATCGCCGAAGCAATAAAGTCAGCAATTTACTTTAGCACAGTAATTGCCAAAGACTCGCTGGATTTACATGCCAGATATAACCTGGCGATGACTTACTACAGACTTAGTCAGATAGATAAAACCAATTTTAATGAATCTATTAAGCAGTGGGATTTTATTATTAACAAAAACCCCTGCTATCCTGGTGCCCTATCGAACAGAGGGCTCTGCAAATATTTCCTAAAAGATATCGAAGGAGCATGTAAGGATTTTCAACAAGGAGGAAAATGCAATTATGAGTATCCTGAAGAAGAGCTAAAAAAGAATATTATAGAAATCTGCGGAAATAAGAAAAAGCTTTGACTCTAATATTTACCTGGGTTTAAATGCAGTAAAACCAGCCAAAATGTAATAAATAGGGCAAAAAATTGTAATTTAATATTAGTAAAATGATTACCATACAAACTAATGAACCTATCAAAAGTCATATTTTGGGATATAGATTTTGAAAAATTGGATTATCAAAAGCATCAAACGTACATCATTGAGCGAGTGCTCATGTACGGGAAAATCACAGACTGGCGCGCAATTCAAGCGTATTACGGAAATGAACTCATAAAAGAAACTGCCTTGCAAGCAAGATATCTGGATCCCAAAACGCTGGCATTTGCTAGTACTATTTTTGACATTCCCAAACAAGAATTCAGATGCTTCACTATTCAACAATCTTCCCCGAAACACTGGGATTGTTAAAGAAATTGATGAAAATTTCTGAATTATCAGATTTTTCACTCGCCGGAGGAACGGCTTTAGCGCTGCAAATTGGGCATAGAATCTCCTATGATCTTGATTTATTTGCTGACTCTACTATCGAGAACGAGCTAATTCTTGATCTTTTGCATCCAATAATCAAAGTAGAAATTCTACAACAGACAAAGAACATACTGATATTGGATGCAGAAGGCATCAAGCTTGATTTTGTAAAATATCGATACCCAACATTATCTGCTGTAAATGAAATCGAAGAAATCCGCTTGTATTCAATAAAAGATATTGCGGCGATGAAATTGGCAGCAATAGCAGGTCGAGGGAGGAAAAGAGATTTTGTTGATCTGTATTTTCTCTTAAAAGAATTCAAATTGACAGAAATCGTCAACTTTTATTTACAAAAATATTCGGACAGTTCTGAAATGATGATGGTTAGAAGCTTAAGTTATTTTGATGATGCAAACAATGACGAAGATGTTGTGTTAACGATTCCCTTAGAATGGGATATGATTAAGTTAGAAATTTCAAATCAAGTAAAAGCACAATATCTATAAAGAAAAAAGAGTGGTAGGGAAATATTTTAACAATTTCTCTGCCACTTTGCTTATGTATTTTGAAATTACAGTTTAAGAATCCAAATGACCACCGGACCAACAGACTAATAGACCAACCGACCAACCAACTATTTAACCACCGCCCCATTCATCCAGCCATTCGATGGACTCACAAAATCCAGCTTACCCGCAGCATCTTCCGCCATCAAAACCATTCCATTGGATTCAATACCCATCATTTTTCTAGGTGCCAGATTGGCCAGAACTAATATTTGTTTGCCAATAATATTTTCGGGCTCGAAATGCTTGGCAATACCTGACAAGATTGTCCGTTGCTCAAAACCGAGGTCAACTGTAAGCTTTAGCAACTTATCTGATTTGGGCATCTTTTCAGCTGCTAAGATGGTCGCTGTACGAAGGTCTATTTTTGCAAAATCATCGTAGGTGGTGGTATCAGACAAAGGTACATGCTGAGCAGGAGCTGCTGACGTATCTTCAATCTTCGGTGTATTACTTTCCATAGTCGCTTGCAATTTTTCTACTTCAAAGTGAATCATTTCATCCGGAATTCTGCTGAACAGATGCTCAGCCTCACCTATTTTGTGCAATTTTGGCACAATCGCGGCGAAATCATTCAAACTTCTGCGCAATTCTTTCAGCTCTCCTTCTTCCTTAATGGGTTGCAGATTCAACATTTTACGCATCCGATCACTGGAGTCCGGTAAAAAAGGTCTGCAAAGCACGCTAAGTACGGCGATATATTGAACTGCTGCACTCATGACAGCTTCCACAATGAAAGGTTCTGTCTTGATGAGTTTCCAGGGTTCGTTGAATTGCAACAATTGATTTCCCATACTGGAAATTTCCATCACGATTTTCAAGGCTCCCCTGAAGTCATATTTTTCAATACAAATGCAATATTCTTCCACTTTTTCTGAAATCAATTCCATTTCATCTTTGAATGAAGCTTCCTCGTTGGCATCGTCACTGGCTTTAAACGTCAGCAATTGTTCGAACTTGGGCAAAACGCCATCATAATATTTATTGGTCAATACCATTACCCGATTGACGAAATTGGCCAGATTGTTAACGAGCTCTGAATTACTGCTTTCCTGAAAACCTTTCCAGGTAAATTCCGCATCGCGGGTCTCCGGCATGTTCTTAATCATATTGTATCGCAGTTCATCGATACGATCTGGATAGGATGCTACAAACTCGTGTATCCAAACTGCCCAGTTTCTGGAAGTGGAAATTTTCTGTCCTTCGAGATTCAAAAACTGGTTGGCCGGAACATTAATCGGCAAAATAAAATCACCATGTGCTTTCAACATGGCAGGGAATATCAGGCAATGGAATACAATGTTGTCTTTTCCTACAAAATGAATCAATCCACAATCGTCATTTTGCCAATAATCTTTCCAGTCTTTTTGATGATCTGCTGCCCACTGCTTGGTTGCGGAAATATAACCAATAGGCGCATCAAACCACACATAAAGCTTTTTCCCTTCACTGTTGGGTATTTGCTGCGGCACGTCAATTCCCCAGTCCAGATCTCGTGTCATGGCTCTTGGCACAAGACCTCCGTCCAGCCATGATTTGCACTGACCAATCACATGTGTTTTCCATTCTGATGGATCGTGGTGAAAATTACCATCCAACTCCCCTTTTTCAATGTAGTCCTTGAGCATATTTTCGTATTTGTCCAATGGCAAATACCAATGTGAGGTGCTTCTTTTCTCGGGTGTGCTCTGGCTTAATGTAGAGCGAATCGGAGCAAGCAATTCATCAGGACTTAATGTTGAACCACATTTTTCGCATTGATCGCCGTATGCATCAGGGTTGGCGCATTTTGGACAAGTCCCGATTATGTAGCGATCGGCAAGGAATTGAGCAGCTTCGACATCGTAATATTGTTCGGTCGATTGTTCCACAAACTCACCTTTTTTATACAGGTCCAAGAACATCTCCTGAGCTGTTTCATGGTGCAACTCAGAGGAGGTGCGGTGAAAAATATCGAATGAAATGCGCATTTTGGAAAAGGAATCGCGGAATTGCGCATTGTATTTATCGATAATATCCTGAGGACTAATGCCTTCTTTCTTAGCACGCATCGTGATTGCCGCGCCATGTTCGTCAGCGCCACAAATAAAAGCCACTTCCTTATCCATCAGACGAAGGTAGCGAACAAAAATATCAGCCGAAATGTAGGCGCCTGCCAGGTGACCGATGTGTAAAGGGCCATTGGCATAAGGCAAAGCAGAAGTGATGAGGTATCGTTTCTTATCTAACATAATCAAGGTTGTCGTCCAAATTTTATAATATTTCAAATGCTTTGGCACTAGCCAAAGCATTTGAATAAAAAAGTTTGCAAAAGTAGTTACAATCCACAAAAGAAAATAATCTCCATTCCTAATTTGGAAGTATTTTCAGATTAGATCGCTAAGATTTTTTCAAAATCATTTCGAGCACCGTTTCAATCAGTTTCTCAATCATTTCTCCGGGCTGTTCGGAGAACTTGCCTTCTACCCGATTCGCCATCACAACGCTACAGGAAAGTGCTTCATGACCCATTGCCTTAGCCAGTCCGTATATCCCTGCCGTTTCCATTTCAAAATTGCTGATTCGCAATCCATTCTCTCCTTCAAATTCAGCTAATTTTGCCAAAATATCCGGAACTGTTGCTGCTATTCTCAATATTCTGCCTTGCGGAGCATAAAAACCGGTGCAAGTTGCAGTTATTCCCTGCTCGAAAATAGCATTGTTCGCAAAATGATTTAACAAATTACTACTTCCGGAAAATAAGTAAGCGGGTATTGGCAACCACTTATCTAATTGTATTTTATCATTTAATGCCTGCAAAATGTCCAACTCGAAGGTATCCATTGCTGTTTGGTAGAAAGGCATCAATCCGTCTAAACCCAAACCGTGAGAAGATAATACAAAAGTATCACAGGGTATATTCGCCTGCAATGAACCACAAGTACCAATTCGAATAATGTCAAGCGAACGGAGTTGATTTTTTACTTCTCTTGTTTTTAAATCAATATTGACCAACGCATCGAGTTCGTTCATCACAATGTCGATATTATCGGTACCTATTCCTGTGGAAAGTACAGTAAGCATTTGCCCGTTTAACTCTCCCGTATGGCTAACAAACTCACGATGACTTTCTTTATGGTAGATCTTATCAAAATACTTGGACACTTGCTCTACCCTTCCCGGATCACCGACCGTAATGACAGTTGGTGCAATTTGTTCAGGTCTTAATTTCAGATGGTAAACGGAACCATCGGTATTGAGAATTAATTCTGAGGGCAATATCATAATTTCAACATTAAATGATTGCAAAAATAAAAAAATGGCAGTGAAAAACCTAAGTTTACACACTGCCATTCGATATGCTCGAAGCTATAAATTATGCTTCTACCAGATTCTTAGAATACTTCTTGCGCTCGTGCTCTTTCAAATAGATCTTACGCAAGCGAATGCTTTTAGGTGTAACTTCAACATATTCGTCTTCCTGAATATATTCCAACGCTTCTTCCAACGTAAACTTGGTTGGTGGTATCAAACGAACTTTATCGTCTGAACCGGAAGCACGCATATTGGTCAGCTTTTTAGTAACGGTTACGTTGATCACCAAATCCGCAGGACGGCTGTTTTCACCAATAACTTGTCCTTCATAGATTTCATCACCGGCTTCTACGAAGAATGTTCCTCTGTCTTGCAAGTTGTTTATCGAATACGGAATCGCTTCACCAGTTTCTTTAGAAATCAATGAACCATTTTGACGGCCCGGAATTTCTCCCTTATATGGCTGGAATTCCAATAATCTATGTGTCATGATGGCTTCACCTTGTGTTTGCGTAAGTACCTGACTTCTCAAACCGATGATACCTCTTGATGGAATTTCAAAGCGCATCAACATACGGTCACCTTTAGGCTCCATATTGGTCATCATACCTTTACGACGGGTAATCATTTCGATCATCTTACCGGAGTGAACTTCAGGACAATCGACGTTCAATTCCTCCACGGGCTCGTGTTTTTGATGATTGATGTTTTTGAAAATTACTACCGGTTGCCCGATTTGTAGTTCATAACCTTCACGACGCATCGTTTCGATTAGAATAGCCAAGTGCAATACACCACGACCAAAGACACGGAATGAATCAGCAGATTCAGTATCTTCCATTTTCATGGCAAGATTTTTCTCTAATTCTTTCGTCAGACGATCTCTTACGTGGCGTGATGTTACAAATTTACCCTCTTGTCCAAAGAAAGGAGAGTCGTTAATTGTAAACAACATACTCATCGTAGGCTCGTCAATAGAAATATCAGGAAGTGCTTCCGGATTATCGAAATCAGCTATTGTATCTCCAATATCAAAACCATCCACACCTACCACTGCACAAATATCGCCCGCAAATACTTCTTGCGTTTCTACTTTGGCAAGACCATCAAATACAAACAATGACTTGATACGAGATTTTTGAATAACACCATCTTTTTTACACAAAGAAACCGGTTGCCCGGCTTTCAATGAACCGCGACTAACTCTACCGATGGCAATTCGACCGATAAAATTAGAATAGTCCAATGAAGTAATCTGCATTTGTGAGGTACCTTCGTGAAATCTTGGCGCAGGAATGTGCTTAACAATAGCATCCATCAATGGAAAGATATTATCAGTTTTCACATTCCAATCGTCTGTCATGAAACCCTGCTTAGCAGAGCCAAACACTACCGGAAAATCAAGTTGATCATCTGAAGCGTCCAATGCGCACATCAAGTCAAAGACTTTATCAACCGTTCCGTCAGGATCACAGTTTTCCTTGTCAATTTTATTGACAACAACGATCGGTTTTTTACCCAGCTGAATCGCTTTTTGTAGCACGAAACGCGTCTGAGGCATCGGGCCTTCAAAAGCATCGACCAGCAACAATACGCCATCCGCCATATTTAATACGCGCTCTACCTCACCTCCAAAATCGCTGTGACCCGGGGTGTCGATCGTGTTGATCTTTACACCTTTATAGGTAAAAGCTACGTTTTTTGAGGTAATAGTAATGCCACGCTCGCGCTCAAGGTCATTGTTGTCCATGATCAATTCACCTTTGTCTTCATGTTCTTTGAAAACTTTACAAGCGTGGATCATTTTATCAACCAATGTCGTCTTGCCGTGGTCAACGTGCGCGATAATGGCGATATTTCTAAGATTTAAATTTTGCATGTATGCGTTATTTTATAAATACTGTTCAAATTTTTTGAACAGCTGAAAAGAATTATATTTGGTCTAACAAGTTTTTAATTGTCAGATATTGCAAACTAAAACCAGCTTTCAGATATTAAATCTTATTTTTTAGAAATTTATTAAAATAAAAAAATCTAAAATTTTGAGAATCAATGATTTAAAACGACCAATTTAAATTCGGCGGCAAAGGTAAGCGTTTTTTTTGAAATAGAAAATTAAATATCTTGCAAAAAAGATAATAGGTGGATTATATTTATTACACTTGCATTTTGAATACTTTTGCCAAACAATAAAAACTGTGATATGGTTCATTTAACTTCGATTTCCTGCGATCCGCCTGCCGATCTGAATAAAGACTGGGCACAGGATCAGACCAATGTTTATGTTGAACGAATTGGCGAACTTCAGGCCAGGCTATTTGCTGAGAAAAAAAATGCAGTTTTGGTTGTTGTACAGGGAATGGATGGCAGTGGAAAAGACACCGCTATGAATAATGTATTTTCAAAGTGTAATATCGGAGGAATAGAGGTACATACTTATAAAAAACCAACGGAAGAGGAATTCGCCCATGACTTTCTTTGGAGAATACACAAAAACGTCCCGGAAAAGGGGAAAATTGGGATTTTTGTACGCTCGCATTATGAAGATATACTGATTCAAAGGGTTCACAAATGGATAAATGAAGAAAGGGTTGACAGTCGAATCGAGGCGATCAATGCTTTTGAAAAATTATTGGTTGTCGACAACGCTACTACTGTACTCAAATTTTACCTCCACATCTCCAAAGATGAACAGAAAGAACAATTGACCGAACGCATTGAAGATCCCGAAAAAAGGTGGAAACACAATGACAACGACTGGAAGGAAAGAGAATTCTGGGAAGATTATATGATGGCATATGAAGACATGATCAACCGTTCAGAAATAGAATGGACGATTACACCGGTAGATAAAAGATGGTATCGCGATTATATTATCTCCAAAAAAATCAGTGAGACGCTTGAAAGACTTCATCCGAAATTCCCCGATGTAAAAATTGAAATACGACCTTAAAACATCTATTCCGCAACCAGCGTTCCTTTCAGATCATACGCTGAAGCAGCAGTAATTTTTACATTGGCAAAGTCGCCAATTCTTACATAGGTGTTTTTGGCGGATACTTTCACTTCATTGTCCACTTCCGGCGAATCGTAAACCGTTCTGCCAATAAAATACTGACCTTCTTTTCTGTCAAACAACACTTGCATCGTTTTGCCAATTTTACTTTTGTTTTTATCCTCTGAGATAAACTGCTGAATTTCCATCAAAGTCGCTGCGCGATCTGATTTGACATCCGGGTCTACATCGTCAGCAGCGTCGTATGCGATTGTATTTTCTTCATGTGAATATTGAAAAACACCCATTCTTTCAAATTGCATTTCCTGCACAAAATCACATAAATCATTAAATTCCTCAGGAGTTTCTCCGGGAAAGCCGACTAAAAATGTAGTTCTGATAGCTATGCCCGGCACTTTTTCTCTTGCGATCTGAATTAGCTCCACCATTTCTTCCCTTGTCACTTGCCTTCTCATTCTTTTCAACACCTCATTATTGGCATGTTGTAATGGCATATCCAGATAGTTGCAGATTTTCGGTTGCCTTGCCATTACATCAAAAATTTCAAGCGGAAATTTACTGGGGTAAGCATAATGAAGGCGAATCCATTCTATGCCCTCAATTTCGCAGAGTGCATCGAGTAATTCAGGAAGCGCCCTTTCTTTATAAATATCTAAACCATAATAAGTAAGTTCCTGAGCGATTAGCATAATTTCCTTGACGCCCATCTTTGCCAGATGCTTCGTTTCTTTTAGCAAATCCTCAATAGGTTTTGAAATATGCTTACCCCTCATTAGTGGAATGGCGCAAAAGGAGCAAGTTCGATTGCACCCTTCAGAAATTTTAAGATAAGCATAGTGCAATGGAGTGGAAATAAATCGTTCTCCAACCAATTCATATTTGTAATCTGCTTCCAACTTGGACAGCAACTGTGGAAGTTCCAGCGTACCAAAAAATGCGTCGACTTCGGGGATCGATTCCTCCAGATTGTCTTTATATCGTTGCGAAAGACAGCCCGTTACATACAATTTTTCAATTGCTCCATTGTTTTTTTCATTGGCATAGAACAATATAGTATCAATAGATTCCTGTTTGGCAAGATCAATAAAACCGCATGTGTTGACAATGACAATATTGGCATCACTCTTTTCACTTTCATGTGTTACGTTGTAATCATTGCCAATTAACTGAGTTATCAGATTCTCAGAATCTACCAGGTTCTTAGAACAGCCCATGGTGATTACGTTAACTTTATCTTTTCGCAGCGTCTTAGTTTTCATTTCAGTTATTTTTTTGATCTTGGGGCAAAGTTAGGAATAAGTTCATCCTAAATTACACTAATAAGGATAAAAACCTATTTTTGTTCAATGAAACTACCCACTACTTTAATTCACGAAGGAAAAACGGAGGAAAGCAACAACGCGATTATGTCTCCCATAGTCCTTTCAACAACTTTTGAGCGAGGAGACGATGGACTATCCTTTCCCTCCGGCTACATGTACTCCAGATACGATAACCCTAACAGACATCGTCTTGAAGTTTTATTAGCCGCTGCCGAAGCAGGGGAAGCATGCCTTAGTTTCTCTTCCGGTCTGGCCGCTGCTTTGGCTGTTTTCCAAAGTCTTCGCTCCGGTGACCATATTGTTTTACCGGATGATTCCTATTTTGGAGTTAGAAATATCTTAGAAAAATTGTTTCCTCAATTCGGACTGACATACAGCTTGTGCAACATGAGTGACATCTCTAACATTGAAGCAGTTATTCAAAGCAATACCAGATTACTTTGGATCGAAACTCCCTCTAATCCCGGTATTAAAATAAGCGATATCAGAAAGATCGTAGACTTAGCAAGGAAACACAATTGCTTTACCGTCGCCGACAATACCTGGGCAACACCGTATTTCACACAACCTCTGTTGCTAGGTGTTGATATTGTATTGCAGTCCAGCACCAAATACCTGGGCGGACATTCTGATCTATTGAGTGGTGCTTTGATTTTCAAAGAAAAAAATGAAAGATTTGAATTTATTTCCACTTTTCAAAAAGCCGGAGGAGCCGTGCCTTCACCATTTGATTGCTGGTTGCTTTGTCGCAGTTTGGCCACCTTTACCGCCAGAATGCCGATTCACGCAAAAAACGCTATGCATTTATCTGAATTTCTGGAAAAAAAGCCACAGCTAGAGCAAGTATTGTATCCGGGACTCGCGTCATTTTCTCAACACGAATTAGCACGAGCTCAAATGACCGGAGGATTTGGCGGTATGCTTTCTATTCTTGTCAAAGGAGGCCGAGAAAAAGCATTGCTACTTTGCGGTAACTTAAAAATAATCCGTCATGCTACAAGCCTTGGTGGAGTGGAAAGCCTCATTGAGCACCGCAAATCTTCAGAAGGTGAGTTTTCCCAAAGTCCAGATAATTTATTGCGTATTTCTGTCGGTATCGAAGCCGTTGAAGACTTGATTGCAGATCTTGAACAAGCGCTAGATACTTTGTAAAATAAAAAAACCCTGCTCGAACTATTCACTCGGCAGGGAAAACAAAAAACAAACACTATGAACAAACACTAAGTTTCGAAGAAGTCACATTCAGCTTGACAAATGTGGAACAATCCTAATTAATCAATTATCATACCAAAAGAAATTCATATACATTTTATTTTTAAATAAAAAAACACTAACAATCAATTTGATGTGAATTACTACAATACCATTTAGCCAACATAATTTTTCGAACACAAAAAGCGCCAGCCGAACCCGACTGACGCTTTTGATAATTCTACAAACACAATTTTAGTTCTATGTCAATTTGTGTGGGCAAACGAGTTTTTGAAGTTTTATGCAGTGTTATTTGAAAATTTGACGATTTGAAAATTTGAAAGTAATTTCAAATCAACTCTGTTGATTTTAACTTCTAGTAAGTTTCCTGAATTATCTTACTTCAAACGTAAATACTTGATAGTCATTTAAAAGCAAGAACTCCACAGGAATTCCTGTCTAAAGTGAAACTGGCAAGATATTTTCAAATTTTTCTGCCTACTGAACAGACACTCAAATCATCTAATTTGGCGTCAGTTAACTATATAAACCTAACTACCCACACAGAACAACATAGAGCCCACATTTTACCATTTATTTTTCCTGAACAATAATTTTGTGTGTTTCTGTTCGGTCATTGCCAAAGTCTATTTTTACGAAATAAGTTCCGACCTGTAATGTACTGAGATCCATTTCTTTTATCACTTGCCCATAAGCAATTTTGGAAGACATTAAAACCTGTCCATAAATGTCGACAATCTCCACATTGACGTTTGGTCCGGAGCTTTTAGCTACTTCAATTTTTATCACATCAGTAGCAGGGTTTGGATAAACCACGGCCACTTTAATAGGTGCAGAAAATGCCAGATAATTATTTAATTTATTAGTATGCAAAGATCCACCAAAAAAGTCGATGTGTCTTATACGATAAAAATTATGACCCATTGCAGGCTGAAAATCATCAAATGTGTAGAATCCTGAATATAAATTATCTACTGCATTGACGTGGGCAATTTTGTCGAAATTAACACCATCTTTTGAATGTTCCACTATGAATAAATTATCATACCGGGCATCACTCGTTTTCCAGTTCAGTGCAACTTTTTCAGTACCAACTGAGGTAAGTTTGAAATCGACAAACGCAAATCTTGCATTTACACCCGGACAAAGCACCACATTAACATTGGCATAAGCGGTCGCAGAACATCCGGATTTTGTTACAGTCATTGAAACTCTGAATAAACCGGTGGAATTGTAAAGCATTGATGTTGAAATACCTGCACTTTGCTGAGGCACCGCTCCAGTTCCAAAATTCCAGTTGTATGTCGCGCCTGTTCCTGCATCTGCTGCACTAAAATCCAAAGTGACCAAAGCACAAGCATCAATTCTTGGATAGTTAGTTATTTCAGCTTTGGGCAGAGGGGTGACAAAAACGGTTACAATATTTGATTCAGCAGTATATGGATCACATCCTTGACGACGTGCACAACGGATAAAATAAGTAGTTGTGGTTACCAGACCCGGTACATAAGTTTCAACATTGGAGCCAATTATTGGAACCCAGTCAGTACTATTGGGTACAAAAAACGGATTGCTGGTTGATTTCATCCAAAGATATTCAATCGGAGCTGTACTACCCCCGGAAGCAGGAATGAAACTCATGAAATTAGACACAATACCCGGACCACATATTGTTTGCTCTTTTGGACCGATAAGTCCGCCTTCATCTACATTGTTGCATGGCGTAAATAATCCTGCATCAATCGTAAAATCGTCAGATTGATTTTGCATCACCATAATTACGTGACTATATCCATCCACATCAAAACCGCTATCTGTAGAATCATTCAAACCAACGTCGGCAGTCGTAAATTCATATCCCGAAGGAACAGTATTTCGGTCAAGCTGAATTTTGTATTTAAATCCGGGCAAGACATTATTAAAATAGTACATACCAAAATTATCAGTCGTGGTAGTAGCGACGAGAACATCGTCAGCTGTACGGAAAACATTATCGGTACCTGGCAAGTATAATTTTACTGTAATATTTGCAAATCCGGATTCACCATTATCCTGTACACCATTTTTATTTTTATCAAACCAAACTTTATCCCCCAACCTGACTAATTTGGTGTAACCTGCATCAATAGTCAAATTACTTTCTCCATCAGCAAGGTCATAATTACCTGTCATTCCCGTATTTGGATTCACATCGCTATCCAGATCATCTGATCCGCTGTCTTGTGCTGTACTCGAATATCCCAATGGTGCTTCAAAAGTAAGTTTGTATCGTCCAGCCATCAATCCATTGAATAGATAGTAACCGTTGGCATCGGTCTGTTGTGTCAGAATTACAGGATTTCCACTACTCATATTGCCACTTAAAGTAACCTTAATATCGGCGATTCCGGGTTCATTTCCTTGCTGAACACCATCGCCATTTTTATCTTCCCAAACAAAGTTACCCATTTGAGACTTGTTGCCAATTTTTACAACGGATGTACAAGTACATCCATTGGCATCTGTAACCACAACGCCATAGGCACCGGCAGTTAAATTAGAAATTGAAGCGCTAGTTGCTCCATTAGTCCATTTGAAAGTATAAGGTTGCTGTCCACCACTTGCTGTAGCAGCAGCTGAGGCCTGGTTACCATTATAAGTAGTTACGAATGATGTTATCGTGGCCTGGCAAATGATCGAATTGATAGAAGTTATAACTATCGCTTTTGCTTCTGTGCATCCTCTTGCGTCGGTTACCGTAACGGTGTAAGTTCCTTCTGCTAAGTTGCCAATAGAAGCGCTGTTACCTCCATTTGACCAACTGTACGCGTAAGGTGGCTGACCACCGCTAAGATTTACCACCGTGGCAGATCCCGTATTGATGCCACCGCAAACAATGTTGGTCGTATTTATAGTAAAGTTAATTTCTGAAGGATTGCTCAAGACAAAATCAGTCTTAGCTGTACATCCATTTTGATCAGTTGCCGTAACGGAATAGATTCCTGCACCCAAATTATTAAGTGAGCTACCTGTTTGACCATTGCTCCAGTTAAATGTTAAGTTTCCGTTTGGTGAACCACTGATGAAAACACTTGCAGTTCCGTTTGTTCCGTTGTGACAAGAAATTTGACCAAGAGAAACTTGTATTTCATATCCTGGAGCGGGATTAATAGTTACAGATGCCACTTCAGTACAACCATTTGAATCGGTAACAGTAACGTAGTAAGTATCTGCGACAAGATTTCCAATAGAAGCAGTTGTCGCACCAGTTGACCAAAAGTAGGCATATATGCCAGTTCCTCCGCTTGCACTTACTGCCGCTGATCCGTCTTGAACTCCCTTACAACTGATATTCTTTGAGCTGACGTTGAGCGTTAATTTTGAGGCATCGTTTACTACGGCACTAGAAATAGCAGTACAAGCATTCGCATCAGTCACGGTGACAGAATATATGCCTGCTGCTAAGGTACCATTCTGACTGCTGTCAGTTGATCCATTGCTCCAAAGGTAACTGTAAGGAGCACTTCCTCCTCCGATTACATTGACAACAACGGATCCGGAATTATCGCCCTGACATTTTACACTACTAGCATTTGCAATGACAAAAAGAGGCTGAGGCTCATTAATTTGAACTGATTCTATAATTTGACATGAATTCGAATCCGAAACAGTGACCTTATAGAGACCCGCACTGAGATTAGATATCGTAGCATTTGTCTGCCCATTGCTCCACAGGTAACTTACTACACCTGTAGGAGAACCTGAAAGTACAACTCCTGCGATTCCTGTATTTCCACCGAAACACTTAATATCTTGCTTGAATACCTGAATACTGTATCCACTTGGCTGAACAATTGAAACAGAAGCTGATTTTGAACAACCATTAGAATCTGTTACAGTTATACTGTAAGTTCCTGCAGCCAGACTTGAAATAGAACTGCTATTGGCTCCGTTCGACCAAATATAGCTATAGCTACCTGTACCGCCAATTGCAGTTACAGATGCTGATCCACTTTGATCACCATTACATTTGATGTCAGTTGAAGTGACAGAAATTGTCAACGCTGTGAACTCAGTAACAGTTGTTGAGGCCACTCCTGAACAGCCTTTCGAATCGGTAACAGTTACCGTATATGTTCCAGCACCAAGAACATTTATCTGATTACTACTGGTTGATCCATTGCTCCATAAGAATGAAAATGGAACTGCTCCGCCGCTTAGAACGCTGGCAAACACAGAGCCTGTCAGATCACCATTACAAGAAATGTTTGTCGAACTGATAGCTATATTCAATGGATCAGGTTCTGCTATAAATATTGACCTGCTTTGTTGACAGTCATTTGCATCTAAAACAGTTACAGTGTAAAATCCAGCCGGCAAATTCACAATCGTTGAAGTAGTTTCACCATTGCTCCATGAAAATCTGTAAGGTATTGTACCTCCTGAAACTAAAGCAACTGCACTTCCATTTTTATTACCGTTACAGTCGATATCATTGCTGGTCAGCGTTATCGTTAAAACATCGGGCTGCGTGATGGTAATTGTGGCCACACTTCCGCAATTATTCGAATCGGTGACTGTCACTGAATAATTACCTGCTGAAACGTTGGTGATTGATTGACTGGTTTCTCCGTTAGACCAAAGATAGAAATATGGGAAAGTACCACCGAAGGCTTGCACAGTAGCAGAACCAGCTTCAGCGTTACATTTAGGAGAAATAAAACTGGTACTTAATGTCAAAGGGCTTTGTGGCTCCTGAACAGATGTAACACTTGCTACTTTACAACCCAATGCGTCAGTGACCGTAATGCTATATCTTCCGGGTGATAAATTGCTGATTGTTGCAGTTGTGGAAGTATTTGACCAAAGAAAAGAATAAGGTGCCGTTCCACCGCTTACTTGCACAACAGCATCGCCATCACTTTTTCCCCTGCATGTTATGTCGTTTCCAATGGTAACAATTTGAATTGGGCTGGGATCCTTAATTTCAACACTTTTTGCAACAGTACAACCATTTGCATCTGTAACAGTGTAAGAGTAGGTTCCGGCTTTAAGATTATTTAATATTTGAGTGTTTAAAGGCACTAAAGGATCACTCCATTTTATCGAAAAAGGTGCTGTTCCACTAGTGACTGTCAACCTGATTGAACCTTCCGTACCTCCAATACAGAAAGGTTGAGAAGTAATCTCACTGGTATTTGTTCCGGGTAATACCGTAATTTTTATGATATTAGAAGCATACCAGGTCGCACAGCCATTCCTGCGTGCGACACGTACATAATAAGTAGTGTCGGTAATAGCTGCCGGATTATAAGATTCCCCGGTAGCATTTGAAATCATAGTCCAATTGCCACTAGCCGTATTAAAAATTTCGAAAACATTACTCTTAAACCAAGAATACTGAATGGGTGCTGTACTGCTTCCACCCGATGCGGGAATGGTAGAATTGAGTGTAGCAGGAGTAAACGGAGACCCACAACCCACTTGATTGTCACCAATTTTACCTCCTGTAGTCAGGTTGTCACAATTGGCTATCGAAACTACAATTACATTGGATTCTCTAATAAAATCAACACAACCGGCACGCCGAGCACATCTTACGTAAAAAGTCGTTTTCACGACCGGTCCCGGATCATAATTGGGACTATTTGAATTCATTGCTGCATTCCACGTAGAAATTGTAGTATTGAAAGGATCTGTTGTATACATCCACATGTATTCAATCGCAGTATTGCCTCCGCCGCTTGCTTCTTGTATATTGTACAGTGGATCCGGATCATATGGAGAAATATTGGAAGATTGATCACAACAAATTATACCACCGTCGGTTGCATTGTTACAAGTTTGTCCCTGCAACATTTCTGTTGGAAATATTGCACAAAAGATAAATAATGAAATTGCAATGCCTTTGAAAAATAAAAGAGATTTCATGTGTAAGTGTGTGTAAAATTATACAGAATAAGTGCTTTCAAAATTACCTTCAACTTTTGCGAGGCAATAATATACGTTTTATACTTATATATAAATAATTATTTTAACAACTATTTATAAAAAACGATACTCGTGAATCGATGTTGAATACATAATTAATTACATATAATAACTGGCTAATGGGAGGGATCAAAGCAGATAGTAGCAAAATTGAAGCCAAAAGAATGGCTGAAAAGGTAATAAATAAAAAAACATCGTTATGCGGACATATTTTTTTATTAATAATAAACTCGTGGCATAGATATTGCATTATAAAAAATACACATATTATCCTCCCACGAACAGTTTCTAGTTTTATTCGTTACCTAAAACTGTTGTATGATAATTTTAATCTTCACTGCATTTTCATTTCTTCTTTCAGGCTTGTTGCTAATTGTAGATAAATTGATCTCTCAAAAGGAAAAATGATAGAAAATTCTCTCAATTTGTTTACTTTTGCCACTTAGAGAGAATCCATCATCGTCAAAATATCTATGCGAGGCTTATCCCAGAAAAAAATAAAGTCTTTTTATTCCGATTTTGTAGGTCCTGCTGATCTGGCATTTGTTTTCGGTGATCGGACCGGCCAAATGAGTCATTTATTGGATCAAATGGACGTAAAAACGATTTGCATTCAGCCTTTCAGCAAAGTTTTCAAACAACTAAGTACACAATTTTCAAGTGAATCCGGGGTAATTCTCGTCAATGAAGATGTAGGAGCATTTCCTGTGGAGTTTTACCACAATGGAATTTATGAAAAACACATTCTGCCGTTTAGTAGTAATCTAACTGCCAATGAAGAACAGGAATATGTGATTATTACCACGCTCGATGAGTTAATTGACCGCTTTGGTTTACCGACGTTTTGCTATGTCAGCGGTGAAGGCTTTGAAGCTGAATTGTTGAAAGGATTAAATAAGTCAATTAATACGATCGTGTTTACTTTTTACGTTTATAGCTCCGAAAAGACTACCGAAATATTGCGTCGAATATTGTTTCTTGGAGATTACGAATTCAATTGGAAGAAAACGGAGGAACCGGAATTTCTTTCAAAGCGCTGGCTTTCAGCCAAAGAACTTAATCAACATCTCAGTGGATATGGAAAAAAAATATACACGGGAGAGATCTTCGCAAGACTGAAGCAACACTACGATTCAATTTAGAACTTTTTGAACAAGAAATTGTTCCAAATTTTATGAGACAAGCTGAAGCATTTCTTCCCACTTCTTACGGAAATTTTACCATGATCGCTTATTCCGATGATCCCAACGATCCAATGCCGAACATTGCGTTGGTGCACGAAGATTTTGACGCAAATCAACCTACTGTGCTGAGAATACACTCTGAATGTATGACAGGAGATGTTTTCTCTTCGAAAAAATGTGATTGCGGTGAACAATTGCATCATTCGATGGAATTGATTAGAAAAGAAGTCGGTGTTTTAGTTTACCTCAGACAAGAAGGGAGAGGGATTGGGCTTATAAATAAACTGAAGGCCTATAAATTACAAGAAAATGGTCTGAATACAATTGACGCCAATTTGCACCTGGGGTTTCAGGAAGATGAACGACAATACAAATACGCAGTCGAAATACTTAAAGACCTGAAGATTCAAAAAATAAGACTAATCACCAATAATCCGCTTAAAATTAAGGCTTTGAAAAAAGTAGGTTTCCTGATCACTGAGAGAATCCCAATAATCATCGCGCCACAAACAGAAAGCAAAAATTACCTGGAAGTCAAAAGAGATATCATGGGACACCTACTCTAATTTGAAGATTTGAAAATTGAGTCCCCTCCGTTAACCCAATTTTTCAATAGCTTGAGAATTGG
>JBMOJB010000042.1:0-23099 GCA_049316985.1 Saprospiraceae bacterium
CGGAAAATTGGCAGCAGCTTTTGTCAAATTAATATTTTAACCCTTAATTCGCATATTTCAGTAATGATTAGCGACTTATATTAAACAAGTAATTTTCAGATTCTACTTTTCCGGTTCACAGCCCAAAAACACCCCTTCACTCATTCATATTCCCGTTTCACTCATTTGTACTTGCACACAAAAAAAAACATCCTCATCTTTGTATTGTAAGTCAGGAAAAAATCCTTTACTCTACAAAGAGATAAACCACGAAAAATCCTATCTCCTCTTACCCAAATTATATAAATCATGAAAGACGTCCCACAGTCTGCTTTGCAAATTGTGGGCTTTTTTATTTGACCGATCTTTCTTTAAGACGCTTTATTGTTTCGATTGGAAAATCTGCTCCGAAAACCGAACTGCCCGCTACCAAAACATCCGCTCCAGCACTAATTAAGTCCCTGCAATTATGTTCGGAGACACCACCATCAATTTCTATTAAGGTTTTGCAGTTGGCTTCTGCAATCATTAGTCTGAGTTTCTTAATCTTTTTGTAGGTATGCTCAATAAATACCTGCCCTCCAAAACCAGGATTTACAGACATGAGACACACGAGATCAATTTCTTGTATACAATCTTCCAAAACTGAAACTGAGGTGTGAGGATTCAATGCAACCCCTGCCTTCGCTCCGGTTGATTTAATCTGCTGCAAAGTGCGATGCAAATGTGTACAAGCTTCATAATGAACAGTAATGACGTCCGCACCTGACTTCCTGAAAGCTTCAATGTACTTTTCCGGCTCAACTATCATCAGATGGACATCTAGTGGCTTGCTTGCCATTTTTTTTATCGCCTCTATGATGAACATACCAAATGTTATGTTGGGAACAAATCGGCCGTCCATTACATCGAGATGAAACCAATCGGCTTCACTCTCATTAATCATTTGAATTTGTTCACCTAAACATGTGAAATCAGCCGCTAAAATTGAGGGCGCAATAAGATGTTGCTTCATTTCTTAACTTTTTGCAAAGAAACGAAGAAAAAATAATCACTTTAGTTTATCAACATATTTCTTTTGAAACTTCTTTATTTTTGGAGTAATTACCGCTGAACAATAGGGCTGATTAGTATGCTGATAATAGTATTCCTGATGATACGTTTCAGCCTTGTAAAAATTTATAAAAGGAACAAGCTCCGTGACAATAGTCTGACCAAAATTGTTCTGTGCTTTTGCAATTGCTTGCTGTGCAATGATTTGCTCATCTTCCGATGAATAAAAAATTATCGATCTGTACTGAGGACCGACATCATTACCTTGTCGGTCTACCGTGGTCGGGTCGTGTATCTCAAAAAATACTTCAAGTATTTCACTTGCCGAAATTAAGCTGGGATTAAAAATTACTTTTACGACCTCTGCATGACCGGTATTTTTATCGCAAACTTGCTCATAGCTCGGATTTTCAATCCAGCCGCCTGCGTATCCCGATTCGGCTGAAATGACTCCACGCATCTGATTAAAAATGGCTTCAATACACCAAAAGCAACCTCCTCCTAATATTATTGCGGAGCTACCGTTATCTATTTCAAGTATTGTACTAGGTAAACTATTATTTTCCATAAATTATTAAATTTTTACTTTAGTGAAGAGCTCGAACAATCAAATCAGCGCATCTGGAAGAAGCACCAACATCTCCCAATTGTTGTCGCAGCTCTGAATAAGCACTTTTTATTGATTGTTGTTTCTGCGAATCTGTAATTTTTTTAAGTTCATTGACCAGATTAGTCTTATTAAAATCACCTTGTATCAGTTCTTTGACAATTTCCCTATCTGCTATTAAGTTGACAAGAGAAATATATTTGAGATCAATTAATTTTTTCGCAATATAGTAAGATAACCAGTTTCCTTTGTAAACAACAACCTCAGGAACATTAAACAAGGCGGTTTCTAAAGTTGCAGTTCCACTCGCGACAATGGCTGCTTTCGAATGAAACAGTAATTGATATGTTTGATTGCAGACTATCTTAATTGTATGACTACCAATTATTTGCTTATAATAAGCCAATTCCAGTGAAGGTGCGGCAGCAATTACAAATTCAAATGAAGGAAAAGAAGATTGAATGTCTAAGACGATTGGCAAAATCGTTGATACCTCTTGCTTCCTGCTACCTGGCAGAATTGCAATAATTGGTTTACTGCCAAGACAATTAGCTGAGGAAAAATTGATATCAGGCTTAAAATCGGCTATAGCATCCAACAAAGGATGCCCAACAAAATCTACTTCAAATTGCTCCTTTTTGTAAAAATCTTTTTCAAATGGCAAAATAACAAACATTTTTTCAACATTTCTCTTAATTTGATGTATTCGACTGCTATGCCAAGCCCAAATTTGCGGAGAGATGTAATAAAACACCTTAATGTTCTGAGATTTTGCCCAATTAGCTATTCTAAGATTAAAACCCGGATAATCGATTAGAATTATTACATCCGGCTTGAATGCTAAAATGTCACTTTTACAAAAATCTATATTTCTAAAAATAGCACGAATATTTTTCACAACTTCGACGAAACCCATAAATGCAAGATCCCGATAATGTTTTCGTAAAACCGCCCCAGCCGACTCCATTAACTCACCTCCCCAAGCAAAACACTTAGCTTCTTTGTCTATTTTCAGCAATTCTTTAATTAGATTGCTCCCATGCAAATCACCAGACGCTTCGCCTGCAATTAAATAGTAATTCATATTGCCCCTTCCACATTAAAGATTTCCAAAAATTTCTCCGGAATATTTGATTATCCAAAGCAGTGCAGCAATTCCAACAGCAATAAATACGCCTCTCATTGACTCATCTGCCCTCAAACGGCGGTAATATTGCATAACAAAAATATTTATACAAATTGCTATTAAAGCCAAGGTTCTCGGCTTTAATGCCGTAGATAACCGGACTTGAGAGAAACCCATTATTGAATCCAATGCTTCTAAAAAAGTAAGTACTAAAGCATAAGCTACTATCGGAAAAGCCAACCCGATAAGCAATCCGACAAAGACATTATTTTTATTGTAAAACATCAGTATATATTATTTTCCTCTTCTTTCAATCTCTTTGACAATAAACTGATATTCTCTTCCCATATCTCCGGAAACAGACGTATTCTCTTGCGCTCTGCGCAACAAATACGGAATTACATCTCTGACAGATCCATAAGGCAGGTATTTTCCAGCAAGGTAACCTTCATTTGACAAATTAAAAGTAATATTATCGCTCATTCCATATAATTGACAAAAGGTCAAATGCGGATGATCTTTGGGAATACCCAGCTCATCAATCATACGTGCCTGTATCATTGTACTTTCGGCATTGTGTGTAGCACAGCATGATGCGATTTTTTGATAATTCTCAACAACAAACTTGACGGCTTCATTATAAAGTTTGTCAGTAGCCTCTTTGGTGGCATTAATTGGTGACAGATACTTCATTTCTTCTGCCCTCAATCTTTCCTTTTCCATGTAGGCACCCCTTACCAGTTTTGCACCAAGAATATAATTTCCCGCAATGGATCTTTGAAACGAGGCTTTAAGGTAGTTCAACCGATCATGCCGGTACATTTGATAAGTGTTGTAAACTGTAATCTTTTCTTTATTGTATTTCGCCATCATCTCCTCGCATATGTCGTCGACAGGATCTTGAATCCAAGATTCTTCAGCGTCTACAAAAACAGCTATTCCCTTTTCCTTTGCAGTCGCACAAACCTGGTCTACCCTACTTCTGATTCTTTCGAATTCGGCAATATCATCACTATTTAGCTGCTCCTTGGCATTAGCTTTTTCTAATAATGCAAATCGTGCCATTCCGGTTACTTTAATACTAACAATTGGAACGCTATCAGTGGTCGCCGCAAAATTTATCGCCTTGATAAACTCTTGCATTGTGTTGTCAAAATCTGCTTCGCTTTCTTTAGCCTCAGCTCCATAATCAAGAATTGTCAACGTTTTGGTTTTGTACAATTTAGAAATTGTAGTTTTGCAGTCTTCAAGGGAAACACCTCCACAAAACTGCTCAAATATTGTATTTTTTACCAAAGTTTCGGCAAATGGCAAATCCCATTCGACTGCGTAAATCCCTAATTTAGAAGCTAAACTAACGAGCCAAGACTGGTTCATCATACCGAAAAGCCATGATGCCTTTTTTAATTCACCATCACTTTTATTACTAAAAGCAATTTTAGTATTATTAAAATCCAGATTCATAATTTCATAAATTTAATTTTTAAAATGTAGTGTAAAATACAAAATTTGTTGCATTATTCAGCCCTAATCGGAACTTTTATCATTTTTTATTTCAGAACACGCATGCTTTGTAACAAATTTATCCTAATCTTTTTCTTAATGTTGGAGAACAACGATATCGGTCCTCACCATAAACTACATACAATGAATCCAATTGCTTGACTATTTGCTCAACGCCTATTTCTGCTGCCCATTCAAATAAGCCTTTTGGGTAATTTACGCCCTTTTTCATCGCAGTTTCTATATCTTCTTCAGACGCAACTCCAAAATGCAAGGCATCAGCTGCTTCATTTATCAACATCGATAGAATACGTAAAAACACCTTATTTTGTAGTAAATTGTCAGAATCAGGTGCTTTTTTTTCAACAGACTCTGCATAATCATAAAAACCTTTCCCGGATTTCCTTCCGTACCAACCCGCTTCAAAAAGTCTCTTTTGTGTAAAGGAGGGTTTGAATCTGGGGTCAAAATAAAACGATTGAAAAACAGATTCACTGACCCGGAAATTCACATCATGTCCGATAAAATCCATCAATTCAAATGGGCCCATTCTAAAACCAGCATTCCGCATTGCTGCATCAATTGTCTCACACGATGCAATCCCTTCATCCAGAATTCTCAATGCCTCTCCATAATAAGGCCTTGCAATTCTATTAACGATAAACCCCGGAGTATCTTTACATAATACGGCCGATTTTTTCCAAAAGTCAACCAAACTTTTTGTAACATCAACTATAACAGCATCAGTCTGCAGTGCTGGTATGATTTCAACCAGTTCCATTATTGGAGCCGGATTAAAAAAATGCACTCCGATTACTCTTGAAGCATGGTTGCAGGAAGCAGCAATAGATGTTATCGAAAGTGATGACGTATTTGTTGCAAGAATACAATCCTTTGCAACTACCTCCTCTAAAGACTGAAATAAGTGCTTCTTGACCGAAATATCTTCGACGACTGCTTCAATTACAAATTGCGATGTTGAAAATTCATGCAAAGAATCGGCAAATATTACGTTTGAAAATACTACTTCGGCACTTTCCAGCTTACCTTTTGCTTCTAATTTCTTTAAATTGGCAAGTAAGGCATGTTTAGCATTTTCTAAAGCACTGCTTGAAGCATCAAAAAGCACTACAGCTTGTCCTGCTGTAGCTGCTACTTGTGCGATACCAATTCCCATTGCACCCGAACCAACAATTCCTATTTTTTCAATCATATTACATTTTTACTATTTCCCCTTAAAAACTGCCTTTCTCTTCTCCATAAATGCAGCCACTCCTTCGCCGTAATCGAAACTTAAACTAGCTTCTGTCTGGTATTTATCCTCTACTTTGAGTTGCTCAAAAATGCTATTCGTCATCGACTCATTCAAGGCTTGCTTTGTCAACCAAAGTCCACGCGTAGGCATTTGAGAAAGTGTGAAGACAATTTTCTCTGCTTCAGATTCAAAAATACTATCTTCAAAATATTTGTAGATCATGCCCATCCTTTCCGCCTCTGCTGCACTAACTTTATCTCCTAACATCATCAATGCAGATGCTTTTTGAAAACCAACCAACCTCGGCAAATAAAAGGTACCTCCACTATCCGGAATCAACCCAATTTTAGAAAATGCCTGAATAAAACTCGCAGAGCTCGAAGCTACAACGACGTCACATGCTAAAGCGATATTCGCACCAGCGCCAGCTGCGACTCCATTTACAGCGGCAATAACCGGTTTTTGCAGTTTCCGTAACCGGACAATGATTGGGTTGTAGTGCTCTTGCAAAATCGTAGGAAGATCCGGACCATTGGGATCTGTTATTTCACCCAAATCTTGACCGGCACAAAACGCCTTTCCCTCCCCGATAATCATAACTGCCCTAATGTCTTCATTATCAGCACAAAAGTCCAGAAACTCCTGCATTTCTAGTGCCATTTCCCTGTTAAAACTATTGAATACTGTTGGCCTATTTAAACGAATAATAGCATAAGTTTCTTTTCTGGCAGTTAATATGTACTTAAATTGTGGAAATTGCATTTTTGTAGCGTTAAATTAATTCAAAAACTGCTCCTTCAAAACTCGGGATTTGAATTCAAAAGAAACAAAATACAAATAACGTAAAAAAGGCTTGATTTTTGGTTGTAAAAAAAAATATTCTCGCCGAAACAAATTATATTTCTAAAATATAAAAAATAAAAGGCTCATATTTCTTGGGGTCAACAATTAAAAATGAAGCTCATCCTAGGTACCGAATAAACAGCCAATTGCAAGTCAGATATCTAATAAAGATAGAATTATAGATAACATAAAAATATAATACGCAAAACCCAAAGGCTTAAACTGACCCGATAGATGCTTCACTGTATTAAAATACAAATTCATATAGCATTCTTTTTCAATATATAACAACATATTAAATTATTAGTGATATCATTTTATTATATTTAAACATATCACTTTAACTAAAATAAATTTGACATAATATCATTTTGGAATTATCTTTGCCCCGTATTTATTAGAGTCCAACGCTCGAATAAATATTCTACAACAACATTTTATATTCCCTTGAACTACGAACGTTCGGACCGTGCACCTTCAACAAGTGCGCGGTTTTTTTATGTCATTTTAGCCGTACTCAGATACTGTCAATGTATCTTTTTCACCAGAACCTTCGTTTCTCTTTTTTGAAACTAAACCAAATGATTATGTTAAAAGATAAGATTGCAATCATTACAGGTGCCAGCAGAGGAATTGGAAAAGCAGGAGCCTATCTTTTTGGAAAAGCTGGAGCAAAACTGGTTGTTGTAGGTAGGAATCAGGAAAATCTTGATCGTACCGTCAATGAATTCAAGCTAGAAGGAATCGACGTAATAGCTGTTGCCGCACATGTAGGCAAAGAAGATGACCTCAAAAGAGTAGTAAAAATAACCTTGGATAGATACGGAAAGATTGATATTTTGGTAAACAATGCTGCAACTAGCCCGGTCTTTAACCAGATTGAAAATATTGACAACAACCTTTTTGACAAGATTATGGAAATAAATGTAAAAAGTGCTTTCATTCTATCTAAACTTGTCTTTGAACAAATGAAAGAGCAAGGCGGTGGCAGTATTATTAATATCAGCAGTGTTGAAGGTAAAAAGCCAAGTGCCGGACTTAGTCTATACAGTATGAGTAAAGCTGCCTTAATCCACCTGACCCGATCAATGGCATTGGAGTGGGGCAAACACAATATTCGGGTAAATGCTATTTGTCCCGGATTAATCCAAACTCAATTTAGCGAAGTACTTTGGAAAAATGAAAAAATCCTTGAGCATTTTATAAAACAAGTACCACTTAAAAGGATCGCTCAACCTGAAGAAATGGCAGGTCTTATTCTTTTCCTCGCTTCCGAACAATCTTCTTATATTACAGGTAGTATAATTGACGCTGATGGCGGTTATCTGATTTAAAACAATTTCTATGTGATATATAGGGCATATTTTTTGCAAAACTTGAAAAGTAGTTTAAACATCACTCAAATGAGAAATATTTTCTTTTGTATAACTTTTCTGCTAGTAGGTCTACCTATTGTTAAAGGTCAGAATACAGTGGCAGATAATTATCGCATCAAACTCGAAGCATTCAGAGCGATGCATCCACCAGCCATGATCTATTTTCATTTCGACAAACCGGCTTATTCCCCTGGTGATACCATCCACTATAAAGTGTATCAGGTCGAAACGGAGGATTGGAAGCCTAGACCTACTCCCCAATTCATTGATATCGAAATTATCCGCTTATCGGATGCTGAAACTATTCAGAAAGAAAGAACAATTGTAGACAATGGTGTTGGAATGGGTGCTTTTCAATTGAGTAAAGAAATGATGCCCGGTATATACAGACTCAAAGCTGATTCTCATTTGATGAACTTCAATGCAAAAGATATTGATTTTCAGTATGATTTCAAAATTATCGGCAACCTTCCAGATTCAGGCCATTCTGATATACACGCAGAATGTTATATAGAGGGTGGCAATTGGGTAGCGGGTGTTTTAAGCCATGTCGTTGTTACTGCAAATAGTGACTTAATGGGCAAATTGGTCAATGAAAAAGGCGATTCTCTTGCTGCTGTCCAGATAACTAACGGGTTTGCAAGTTTCAAGTTTCGTCCAAAAACTATTGAAAAGTTGTTTGTCGAACTGAATAATAAGCGTTTCCCTCTTCCTGAAGTGAAAAAGCATGGGACAGTTATTACTATTGATAATCAACCAAATGACGCAAATATTGCTATTATTTTATCATCAAAATTAGCCCCCGGTCTCTCCGAAAAGAGACTGACGCTAATGTGCGATCACGATGGAAAAACAGGATTGTACTTTGATATTGTTGCCCAAAATGGAAAAGTTATTCAGTTGTTTCCAAAATCTGCATTTCGACATGGAATCAACCGAATCTTGTTAATTGATTCGGCTATGAATATATTGAATGAAAGACTTATTTACCATCATAGTCCCCGATTAATGTATTTAAAAGTAAACAAAAGCACAACGGCAAAAGGCGATGATGATGAAATTATACTTGAATTAAGCGCAGAGAATAAAGAAGGATTACCGGTTGAGGCCGATTTGTCTATTTCAGTAGTGGATAGTGTTGTCCAAACCAACGCCTTAGACTATGATAATATAGTACAAACCTTTTCCCTTCAACAAAATCTGCTTAATAGAATCCCAAAAGTTGAAAAAATGTTTGAAAGCAACAAACTAATTGACACTAGATTGATGGATTTGCATATGATAAGTTCAAAATATGGTAGATTTCAGTGGTCAGATGTAAAAAATTACGAATACCAACCACTGGAACCTTTTCGACTTCCTTATGCTGATGAAAGAAAAGCAATCAAAGAAAAGGGATTTGCCGCATCAAATGGTTTAATTTACTGGAATCCATCTGTGCTCTTAAAGAATGGAATGGCAAAGGCAATTTTTAAAGCGCCCAAAGGGGCTAAGCTACACTACAAAATTACAGGTTTCGATAAAAAAGGATTGATTGGCAATCTGGAATTTTGATTTAAATGAAATAAAAAAGCACCCTATGAATATTCATTAGGGTGCTTTTTTTAAATGTAGGATGCTGCAGTTAATACAAATTCATCAAAAATGGGTCTTCCAAATTTTGCTTGACAGTCTGTAAGAAGCGCGTAGCTTCAGCGCCATTGATAATTCTGTGATCAAACCCGATTGTAATCTGCATTCTAAGCCGAGGCTCAAAAGCTGAACCATTCCAAACTCCTTCCATTTCTGATCCGGTTACACCAAGAATCGCACCTTGCGGTGCATTCACCAAAGGCAAAATTCCCGAACCTCCAATTCCTCCAACATTTGAAATGGTGAAAGTTCCTCCTTCCATGTCTGTTGCTTTGTTCTTCCCATCCTTTGTTCTTGTTGACAATTCAGTAAGTTCCTGTGCGATTTCAAAAATTGATTTTTTGTCACAATCTCTGATAACCGGTACAAGTAATCCTCGTGGTGTGTCAACTGCTATACCAATATTTACAAAATCCTTAAAGATTATTTCTTTGTTAAGCATATCACAAGAAGCATTTACAAATGGATGCTTAATCAATGCTTTAGCTACCGCTTTCGCCATAATCGCTGTAAGCGTTAATCCTGCACCTCTGGCTTTGACTGCTTCCTTGTGCTTATTTCTTAATTTTTCAACATCTGTAATATCAACTTTTTCAAGTATCCATGCGTGAGGAATTGTACTCCAGGAATAAGTCATATTCTCGGCAGTCAATTCTGTAATTCGTGGCATTGCTTCTTTTCGAACTGAACCAAATTTCGAAAAATCTGGCATTGTTTTGTAGCCTATGGAAGAAGACCCACTAGTACTGGGACTTTGTTTACTTGCATAAAAGTTGATAACGTCCAATTTAGAAATTCGATCCCCACCACTAATCTTGCTAAGGTCAACACCTAGTTCTCGCGCCAGTTTTCTAGCCAAAGGAGATGTTCGTTTTCCATTGCCCGAAGTAGATACTGTAGAAGCAGTTACGGGCTCCGCTACCTTCAGAGACTCAGCTACATTAGTCATGAGAGGTCTAGGAGATTCAGGCAATGTAACATTATTCGAAGTTTTAATTATCATCAGAACGTCACCCAACTTTGCCTCACTTCCGACTGCTGAAACAATTTTGACGACCTCGCCCTCCATATCCGCCGGAACATCCGCATCGACTTTGTCAGTATTAATGGATGCTACGATGGTGTCAAGCGTTATTTTATCACCCACTTTCACATTAATTGTCAGAACTTTCCCTACAACTCCTTCACCTAAATCAGGCACTTTTAGTTCAACTTCAGTAGAATTTGATGTGGTGCTTGTAACGGCACTTTGACTCGAAACCGCGGGGGTAGATTTTGCTGAGACACTTTCGTTGGCTTCTGTTTTTACCTTAAATAGCACATCGCCCATTTTAGCTTCCGCGCCTACTTTGGCAACCACAGCAACTATCTCCCCATCAACATCAGCAGGAACTTCTGCATCTACTTTGTCGGTATTGATATCAGCCACAATAGTATCTTTATTTATCTTATCACCAACTTTAACGTGAATATTTAAAATTTTTCCGACTACACCATCACCGAGGTCCGGAACTTTTATTTCGTATGCCATAATTTATTTTTTATTGAAAATAACAACTGTGATTTATACTTAATCAATTAACTAAGCAGTCGCAGGGTCAAATTTATCTTTTTTAATACCTTCTTTTTCAGCATATTTAGCAACAACTTTCCAATCTAAATGTCCTAGCGAAGCCAGTCGATTTAAAGCGGTCAAAACGATGTACTTTGGTGAAATTTCAAAATAATCGCGCAAGTCCGGTCGACTTTCTGAGAGTCCAAATCCATCAGTACCTAATGCTGTAAAATCCAACGGCGACCATTTGGCAATTCCATTAGGAAGCGCTTTCATAAAGTCTGATGCACATACTATTACACCTTCTTCATTTTCAAAACATGATTCAAAGTAGGACTTTTCTTTAACGGCATTTGCACTCAGCAAATTCCTACGTTCGGTTGCCGTACAGTCACGTGTCAGCTCAACGAAGCTTGTGGCACTCCAAATATCTGTTGAAATACCAAATTCATTTTCCAGAATCTGTGCAGCAGGCAGTACTTGCTGCATGATTGAACCCGATCCAAAAAGATGGGCTTTTAGTCCATTTATTACTTTCTTTTCTGACTTTTGGAATCTGTATAATCCTTTTGTAATACCTTCGTAGACACCTGAAGGCATAGCTGGCTGTATGTGATTTTCATTGTAAAGCATGATATAATAAATCAATTTCTCATTATCAACATGCATTCTTTTAATTCCCTCCTTGAAAATAACCGCCACTTCATATGCAAAACAAGGGTCGTACGAAACAACGCTTGGCACTGTCGCTGCTATCATCAATGAGTGACCGTCTTCATGTTGTAGCCCTTCACCATTTAAGGTAGTTCTGCCTGCAGTGCCACCTAATAAAAAACCTTTGCAAAGCTGATCAGCCGCCGCCCAAACAAAGTCACCAATCCGCTGAAATCCAAACATTGAATAATAAATGTAAAATGGAATTGTCGGCACATTGTGAAGGAAATAAGCAGTTCCGGCAGCTGAAAAGGAACTTATTCCGCCAGCTTCATTGATGCCTTCTTGTAAAACCTGCCCATTCGTCTTTTCACGGTAGACAATCGTCGATGCACCAATCGGCATCGGATGATAATTCTGTCCCAGCGGATTGTAGATTCCTGCAGAACTAAATAATCCTTCCATTCCAAAAGTCTGAGCTTCATCCGGCACTATCGGCACAACATACTGGCCCATGTTTTTATCTTTGGTCAGACTTGTAATCAATCGAACAGCCGCCAGCGTAGTCGATGGCATCGCGTCACCACTGCCTGTATAGAACGAAGAGAAATTGCTCTCATCCGGCATGGTAATTATCGGACATTTGTCTTCACGTGAAGGAACAAAACCACCTAAATCCGCTCTATGTTGCAGCAAATATTTTATTTCAGGACTGTCATTGGCAGGTTTCCAGAAATCTGCATTTGCAGCAGCTTCTTCGGAAATTGGGATATTTAGCGTTTTCGCCAGCTTCACTCTCGTTTCGTCTTTGAATTTCTTCGTATTGTGCGCGGTATTCATTCCTGCGCTCGGCAATCGAAAACCTTTAATTGTTTTCATCAAGATAACGGCTGGTTTACCGGCCTTCATCGCGCGATCATAAGCTGCAAATACTTTCTTATGGTCATGTCCTCCTCTTTTGAGATTCATAATCTGCTCATCACTTAAGCGATCCAGCACCTGTTTTACCTTTTCATTTTCACCAGCTAAAAGTGATCTTTTTTGTGCTGCATCAGTTAGTGTGGACAGATAAAGATAATCCCCGTCAATAATTTCTTCCAGCCTATCTTGTAATGCTCCTTCTTCATCATATTTAAAAATGTCATCAAATTCACTACTCCATAGACATTTAATTACTTCCCAACCACTTCCAGCGAAACTTCTTTCGTGTTCTTGTACAACTTTTCCATTTCCTCGAACGGGCCCATCCAGCCTTTGAAGATTACAGTTGATAACAAAAATAATATTATCGAGTTTTTCTCTTACGGCAATATTAATTGATCCATAGATTTCCGGCTCGTCCATTTCTCCATCACCGATGTAACACCAGATTTTTCCTCCATTCGCAGGTTTCAATCCCCTATGCTCCAAGTATTTCCAGAATCTCGCTTGGTAGATACCCATCATTGGACCAAGGCCCATGGAGACTGAAGGATAAGCCCAATAATCAGGCATTCTGCGTGGGTGTGGATAAGAAGCTAATCCACCTCCTTCTGCAAGCTCTCTTCTGAAATTCATCAGATGATTTTCAGTCAGTCTTCCTTCCAAAAATCCACGTGCATAAACGCCGGGGGAAGCATGACCTTGAATCATGAAAAGGTCTCCTCCATAGTCAGCGGTTTTTTTACGCAAAAAATGATTAAACGCAACTTCAAACAATGTAGCACATCCGGCATAAGTTGAGATATGACCGCCTACGCCTGAATCAGAGTCAGATGCTTTGAGGACCATACACATAGCATTCCAACGCATGATATCTTCTAATCTTTGTTCGAGGGCAATATCCCCCGGATATTCAGGTTGTTCACTGTAATGAATGGTATTGATGTACGGGGAATTTCCAAAATTACCGCCTAGTGTAACTCCTTTTTTTGCAGCCAGGCGACGCAATTCTACAAACAATTCCTGAACTCGTTCCCGAGGCTCGTCTGCGATAATCTCTTCTAATGCTTCAAGCCACTCGGCTTGTTCTAATTGCCATTCGTTATTAGCCATAAAAATTTAAAAAAGCTTCTGAGGCTTAATTTTCTGTATTTACTTCAAATTAATGATCTTATAAAAAACAAACACCTTTCCAAAACATATTCGGAAAAGGTGTGCAAAATTAATTATATATTGGAAAATCTAAAATTAAATTTAAACTAATAAGTGCAGAATCGAATAGTTTTTATATTGGTTTAAGAATACTACTTTTCTTCACCTTTAACTTCAATGATTTCGATTCTTCTTTCTTTAGCTGCACCTATACTATAAATAGAAGCAGCCTCATTGCGTTGGTCGTCAGAAATGCTTTGCGAAGCCGTCTCTTCACCGAAAGATACTAATTTCAGCTTTAATTGTCCATTTTTAAAATACTTTTCGAAAGCATTATTTTCATAAGTATTCCAAAAATTATAAAGACTTTTAACTCGTCTCTGGCCCAGATAATTGTTGTAATCATTTTTGGCGAGTGGACTTGCATAGCCCTTTAATATAATCTCGTATTGATCTCCTTTTTCCAGTCGATACAACAAAATGGGTGTGAATTCTTTTAATTTTTCAAAATTTGGTTGAATAGTTTTTTCAAAAAACAACATCATATCGGTTTCGGTCTGTATCTTTTTCAATGCCTGCATCCCCTTACCCGATTTCTCCATATACTCCAATTTTCTGGCATAATAGGCTGCATAGGCTTCCTGGTATGTTTTCCTTGTTGTTGGTGATTTTGTATTATTATCAGGCTCATCATTGTCAAAAAAAAGCGGAAGAGGAAGAAACGCATCTAATGCTGACTTTCTATAGCTTTTTGTCTTTTTCTGACCACTTGCATTTTCATCTTCGACAGCTTTCCCGGTCATAGCGATATCATTGCTATTTGAATCTCTTCTCTTAGCATCAAGGTCTTTGTTCGGTTTCGTTGACCAATTTATACTATCACTTTTATTATATGCGTCATTCGATTGCTTAGCGGCATAATCTTTTTGATTTCTTACAGCAGCTGCATCCGACTTGTTGCTTTTTTGGGTATCTTTTTTGACTTTTGCTGCCGCAATTACCGTTTTTGAAGTTGAAAGATCAGATTGAACAACAGTTTTCAAAAACTCCTCCGGAAATTTAGCTTTGTAAATATCATAGCAGCAAGTTTCATTTTTCTTATCGAGAAATTGTGAACCTACTCTATTCGACGAAAAATAGGCTTCTTTGCCATCAGACATGATGTTAAAATAAAAATCATTATAACTGCTGTTCAAAGGTGAACCCAGGTGATAAGCAGGCGAAAAAACACCGCCGCGCTTTAAAGAACTGTAAATATCCAAACCGCCCAATGTCTCATAACCATCTGAACTAAAATAAAGTGTATTGTTCTTCTGATGGAAAAACGGAGTCATTTCATCAGCTTTAGTATTGATTGTGGCCAAATTAATTGGAGAAGAATAGTTATCATCTGACAGCACGAAACTATACCAAATATCGTATTTCCCCTTACCTTCTTTTCGATTTGAGACAAAATACAAGACCTCATCCCCTTTTTCATCGATGCCCAAACACGGTTGTGTTGTAGAAGTAGAAGGCATATTGATATGTTCCGGAAGTTTAACTGGTTTTGACCAGCTGCTTCCTTGCTTCATCCTGGAAAATAAATCACAACGAATCTGCTCGCTGTTTTCAATATATTCACATTGACAAAAAATTACTTTATTTTGTTTGGCACTAAAAGCCAGACTCGCAGTATGCAAAATATCTGAATTGAAACCAGCGATTGGACGAGAAGAACTTGTATCTGTAGTTTCAAGTGTTTTGGCTATCAATCGCGGTGGATTCCTAGCATCTTTTTTGTTTTCGTATCGAAGCGATGAAAAAAACAAAGTATCCTTCTTTTTAACCGCACCAAACTCTGAATAAGGTGAATTGACATTTTTACCCAAATGCTCAATGCTAACATCTTTAGGACTGTTGATAACCGTCATTGCCCAGTTGCAAGATTTTATCTCATTTTTTGCCAGTACTTTTAGTTCTTCGGAGATTCCGGGCTGATCAAGGAAGGAAAGGTAATTCTCCTTTGCTTCTTTATAGTTGCCCATGCCCTTTTTCATCGCACCCATCCAGAAATCCGCCATTGGGAATTTTTTAGCCTGTGGAGAACTGGCTACTTTCTGATACATGGAGTTGGCTAGATTGTAAGCATTTGTCAGACGTGCCGATTCAGCAATTTTCCAGGCAATTTGCATATTATCAGCTGAACCAACTGCCGCCTCAGTGTAATATTGCAAGGCACTGGAATAGTCATTTCTCAACATGGCAGCATCTCCCGCTTCAACAAAAGCAGTTGAAGTTTGCGCAACTAAATTATTTAATAATAATATGTTACATATTACAAATAATATAAATAATTTATACTTCACGTTGATACAATTGTTTTATTTTACCGAAGACGGTTTTAAAAAATGGGACAAGATTTTGAACTTTTAAGTGCCTTTACGCTTGTAATCAAGTATTGCACGGATACTTCCGGGCCGCCCCTTCCTCCATTTGCGATTTTAAATTGTGATAATGTAATATCATAGCTCAATCCCAATCTAATTCTTGCCGTATGAAATTCCACGGTCGCTACAATCGCATCTTCTCTTTCGGCAAAGCGATAAGTCGCTCCAAATTGAAATGCCTTGTGCGCATATTTATTTTGCGTCAAATACACTCTGTAAAAATGACTCAGAAAAAATGCATTAAAGGGTCCTTGCGCTTGACCACCAACATGCGTCAGTACATCCCATTTTTTCGCAATTTTGAATGTTGTCAACACATGATAAACTTTTCTGCTGTATAGATTGGATGCATCGTTCAAAAAATTGACCTTTGGTTCTTGTGGGTGAAACAACCCAAAACCAAAATCCATATGCGATCGCTTATCTTTCAATTGCATTCGATAATTAATACCGACGCCAAAATCAAGTAATAATGTACTGTAATTATTAAAATTCTCTCCGGTAGCTGCATTCGGATTGAACGCAAATCCATCAAATTGCTGATCAAAAGTTAAAGATTTATCCTCAAAGTATCTGGATCGAAAACCAATTTGTGCACCGACAGAGATAAGATTTAGTTCTCCAATTTTTTTTACATAGCTGCCATTAAACGCCAACTGAAATAGCGTCATTTTTGAATCACCCGCGCGGTCATAGTTAAATATTGCACCACTTGTAAAGAAACTATGCTTAATTTTGGGAAAGTTTAATTTCTTATCCAACGAGCCTGAAAAAGTTAGATAGTCAACCGGTACTGCCGCCCATTGCTGTCTGACATTAGCAATCAAACGCGTGTCTTCGCGAAACATACCCGCTTGAGCAGGATTCAAATTTAAGGGAGAATTATAGTATTGGGAAAAATGGATGTCCTGTGCAAGACTTTCTACGGAAAGCATCACAAAAATAATTATAAAAACAAACAATTTTCTAGTCAGTATCAAATTATAAATTTGTTGAATATCAACGAATTATTGTGTTCAAAATTAAGTAAATTTTCAAATCAGTGCTTATTATTGTGAAAATTAACACTTACAGATGCTTAAAGTTGGAATTACCGGAGGAATAGGAAGTGGAAAAACAACCATTTGTCAGATTTTCGAATCATTAGACATTCCCGTTTATTATGCCGACGAACGCGCTAAATGGCTAATGTCCAACGACTTAAAATTAGTCAGTGGCATAAAAACACATTTCGGAGTCGAGGCATATTTCCCGGATGGATCCCTCAATAGGAATCATATTTCAAATATGGTGTTCAAAAACAGTTCCAAACTTTCAACTTTAAATGCTTTGGTACATCCTGCTGTTGCAGCAGATGCTGAAATTTGGTTTGATAAACAAAAAAACGCGCCATATGCACTTAAAGAAGCTGCATTACTGGTGGAAAGTAAAAGTTATCTGAGTCTTGACCGACTGATCGTCGTTGCAGCTCCACTTGAATTAAGAATACAGAGAGTTATGAATCGGGATGGCGTTGATAAACAAAAAGTAGAAGAGCGCATAGGTCACCAAATGCCTGAGGAAGATAAATTGAAGTACGCTGATTTTATCATTAATAACGACGGAATTCACTTACTCTTACCACAAGTTATCAATATTCACAGAATACTTTTATCGTTCAATGCTTAATTCAGAAACCCAACATATCGCTCATCGAAAATACGCCCTTTTTTCCTGCAAGCCATTCTGCAGCCATGACAGCACCGCTGGCAAAGCCAGTTCGAGAATGTGCAGTGTGAACGATATCGATCGTATCAATCTCAGAACTATAGCTAACCAAATGCGTGCCGGGCGCAGGGTCTTCTCTAATTGAAAATATACCAAGCTCATCGTGGTTTTGGCTCTCTTCTTTTACCCATTTTACTTTTCGATCCAGACGCGCAATGATGTCATTGGCGAGGGTAATGGCCGTCCCTGATGGGGCATCCAGTTTTTGGGTATGATGTATTTCTTCAATTTCAACTTCATACTGAGATTGAGTATTCATCATTTCTGCCAGGTACCGATTCACTGCAAAAAATATATTGACACCTATACTAAAATTAGAGGCATATAAAAAAGCGCTGTCAGCATTTATACATTTTAACTCAATTTCTTTTTGTTTTTCCAGCCAACCGGTTGTTCCACACACTACCGGAACTTGTAAAGCCATACACTGCTGCAAATTTTCAAAAACTGCATCAGGTTGTGAGAACTCTATCGCAACATCGGCATCTTTTAATACTTTTGGATCAATCCCATCTGCATCAAAACGGGCAATAATATCATGACCTCGATCGAGCGCAATCTGCTCGATTGCCTTGCCCATTTTTCCATATCCAATTAGTGCTATTTTCATACAGCAAATAAACGCAGAAATTAAGAAATATACAAGTTTGCGACGATTAATGAAAAATGAAAAGGGGATTTCAAATCTTCAAATTTCGCAAATCAGCTCGCATCATATTAAAAATTGGACTTTGAAAAATAGTGAAATCTGTACATTCGCACGCGCATTAACTAAGAAACATCGAAATCAAAGTGGTAAATATTCATTGTGCGATATAATTTTCACAAAATACTATTGCGATTCTGCTTCAATTTCATTTTAAAATTATCTTTGTGAAAACTCAAATTATCGGCTTTAACTATTATGAATAAAAATCTTTTTATTGCTTTCGAGGGAATAGACGGTAGTGGAAAAAGCACACAAGTTAAAATGCTAAGTGAATACTTAAGTTCCAAAGGTCATAAAATTTATACTACATTTGAGCCAACTGACAGCCCGATCGGCTTGATGATCAGGAATATCTTCAGCCATAAAATGGAGGCCGATCACAGAACAATTGCAGGTTTATTTGTCGCTGATCGTTTAGACCATTTGCTCAACAATAGTAATGGAATACTAAATAAGCTCGAAGAGGGTTACACAGTAATTACGGACCGCTATTATTTTTCGTCTTATGCATATCATGGCACACATATGTCAATGGACTGGGTAATTGAGGCAAATTCGCTAAGTGCAGAATTGCTTAGACCTGATTTGAACATATATATTGATATCTCGCCGGAAGTCAGCATGTATAGAATTCAAAAAGGTCGAGATTCGATAGATTTGTACGAAACGCTTGATAATTTGCGAACGGTAAGAGAAAAATACTTTGAAGCATTTGAAAAACAGAAATTTTGTGAGCAAATTTATATTACCGACGGAAATCGGACAACTGAGGAAATTGCAGCAGATGTAAGAACCGAAATTTCCAGACTAACCGAGAATTGACTTCTTTTTTACAATTTGATAGTTTTAATTAGTTTTGTCCTGATTAATCTTTAATTATGCTAAACAACCGTGTCATTTTTACTACAGTCCTTGTCGCTGCACTTGGCTATATGGTGGACATCTACGATCTTATCATTTTTAGTATTGTTCGTGTACAAAGCTTGAAAGACCTGGGTATTACGGATCCGGCACAAATCCAAAGCATTGGTCTAGGCATCATCGCTGCTCAAATGCGAGGAATGCTCATAGGCGGTATTCTCTGGGGCATTTTAGGAGATAAAATGGGTCGCCTTTCTGTATTATTTGGCTCGATAATCCTGTACTCGATCGCCAATACTGCCAATGGTTTTGTACAGACTGTTGAGCAATATCATTGGCTGCGATTTATTGCAGGCATTGGATTGGCAGGTGAACTAGGTGTCGGAATTACGCTGGTAAGTGAAGTGATGAGCAAGGAAAAAAGGGGATTCGGAACAACTATTGTGGCTTCTGTTGGGGTAGCTGGCGCAGTACTTGCCTATTTCGTCGCAGAAGCATTTGCGTGGCGAAATGCATACATTTTTGGTGGTGCATTAGGTTTTGCACTCTTATTGTTAAGAATATCGGTCTTTGAGTCAGGAATGTATCAAAACATTAAAAAACAAAAAGTACAGAAAGGAAACTTTCTGAAGATATTTACAAACTATCGTCTTTTTATAAAGTATATAAAATGTGTACTTATTGGTTCTTCAACCTGGCTAATCATAGGAATACTGGTGACATCAGCACCTGAGTTCGGAAAAGCTTTCGGAATGAATAACCCACCAACTACCGGAGCTAAAGCAATCATGTTCTGTTATCTTGGTCTAATCATAGGCGACTTAAGTAGTGGACTGCTAAGCCAATACCTAAAAAGCAGACGAAAAACATTGTTTATTTATTTGTCTTTGACTGCTTTAGCGAGCGCATTTTACCTGAGTTCAGGAAATATTTCTCTCGATTACTTCTATTTCAAAATATTCTTAATCGGCGTTGCCGGGGGATTTTGGGTAATCTTTGTCTCCATGGCTTCAGAACAATTTGGCACCAATTTGCGCGCTACCGTTTCTACAACCGTACCCAATTTTGCAAGGGGATCTTTAGACCTGTTGGTATGGGCTTTCTTATTTCTTTCAAGGGATTATGGAATGAATCTGGGTGCTGTCAATGCTGCATGGATCCTGTCAGGTATTTGTATGGCAGTCTCATTAATTGCCGTATATTATAGTGAGGAGACTTTTGGCAAAGACCTCGATTATGTTGAATTTATGTAAAATCTGGTGGTTTTATTTCCGAACGAACATTATTGGAAGTATTTTTAGGTTTTGATATTTTTCAGACATAGATTATGACCCGAAAACAAAAAGCAATATTCCTTGCACTCAGTTTTTTCCTTTTTTCACAGCATGTTTTTGCCCAATTTGGACAGACTTCGTTTAATGTAATCGCGAATGGAAAACAATTAAAATATCCATTTGCGGGGGGATTGAATTGTCCTCAATTTTCTGAAGTTGATGTCAATCAAGATGGATTGCCTGATTTGTTTGTATTTGACAGAATTGGTGCGCAAGTGCTTGTTTTTATCAATAAAGGCGGAGTCGGTTCAATCAATTATACATTTGCACCTGAATATGCAGACAATTTTCCACGCTTACAGGAATGGGTTCTTTTAAGAGATTTTGACGGAGACGGAGTTATGGATATTTTTGCCTACCTCGATAGTGGAGCGATTGATGCCGTAATGGTCTATAAGGGATATTACAAAGACAAAAAAATTGCTTTTAGCCGATTCACTTGTAGCGGTTACTTTGAAAATGTCATTTCTTGGCCACCTCTGGGACAAGACAGAGTCAATTTGTACGTATCCAGTCAAGACATCCCAGACATCAATGATATCGACAACGATGGCGATCTGGATATCATCACTTTTGCACAAGGTGGTGGCAAAGTGGAATTTTACAAAAACATTTCAGTAGAAAAAGGTTGGGGAAAAGACTCACTATCTTTTATTTTGGCGGATGAATGCTGGGGTAAATTCTACGAAAGCGGATTAACTAAAGCACTAAATCTGAGTACCAAGAAAAACGAATGTGCTCATCTGCGACCTTCAGGAGCAATTGACCGAGGCGGGCTTCATGCCGGATCTACTGTACTTACTTATGACATGGACAATGATGGTGATAGAGAAATTTTGCTGGGTGATATATCTTTCAAAAATATAAATCTTGCCGTAAACGGGGGAAATAAAGATACCGCTTACATGAACAGTCAAATCATAGATTTTCCTCATGATAGTGGGCTTTCAGTTGATTTAGATATTTTTCCGGCACCTTTTATGCTTGATATTAACAATGATGGCAAAAAGGATTTCATTGCCGCTCCTAATGCAATCAATGGTAGCGAAGATCAAAATACCGCCTGGCTGTATGAAAATGAGGGCACAAGTAAAATACCAAAATTTACTTTTCTTCAAAAGAACTTTCTAAGCAATGAGATGATAGATCTGGGTTCCTATTCTTATCCAACAATAGGTGACATAACAGGTGATGGCCTTGAAGATCTGGTAGTAGGTATTGGCAATCGATTCATAAATCCTACTGAACAAGAAGGAAGATTGGTTCTGTACAAAAACATTGGTTCTACCGGAAACCCATCTTTCGAATTAACGGACGATAATTGGCTAAATTTTAAACAGTTTTCAAATTCTACCTATCATTTTACACCCACATTAGGAGATTTAGACAACGACGGTGACCTGGATTTGCTGGTTGGTGAGTACAATGGCCAACTATTTTATGTACAAAATATAGCAGGAGCAGGAAAAGCTGCGGTCTTTGCCAGTCCAATATATGGATTTCAAAATATCGATGTTGGCCTACACAGTACACCGTGTATTGTAGATATGAATAATGATGGCCTAAGCGATCTTGTGCTAGGTGAAAGAAACGGCAACTTCAACTACCTGCAAAATAAAGGTTCAATTGGAAATCCGATTTTTGATTCAAATCTGAAATTGGCACCCAATTCTGACTCCTTCGGCAAAGCTTTAACGTACAGCCCTCCGAACATTACGGGCCACAGCGCTCCGGCAATATTGAAATTTAAAGACAGCTTTTACCTTATCAGCGGCAGTGAAACTGGAAAGGTCTACCAATACAAGGGAAGTTACAGCGATTTGTACGGTACATTTGAACTTTCGAATTCTCTAATTCCCAATTTTGAAAAAAGTGGAGGAATATTCAATACTCCTGCCTTTTCAACCTTTAACAGGGCTGACGGTTTGTATCAGGTGCTATCAGGAAATGCGCGAGGAGGTTTATCATCGTTTGCTGTCAATCTGAGCAAACAAGGCACAAGCGTGGGGCTTGTCAATACCAACGAAATATACAACTGCAAAATCTTCCCCAATCCTGCAACAAATCAATTGACCATTGTATGGGAATCTCCCCTTGCCGGACCAATTGAAATTGAGATTTCTGACAACATCGGATGTTTGTACATTCGAAAAATAGTACGTGATGCTTTTGTCAATCTTGATATTGAACAATTGCCCAAAGGTCTTTTCATCATAAAAATACAGACAGAAAAAGGCGTAGTGGCAAAGAGATTCATTCATCAATAAAAAAAACGCATTTGCAAATTGCGAGGGCACTGAAAAAGTCATAAATATTCTTCTAAAAAAGGGGGTAAAAAACTAT
>JBMOJB010000043.1:0-22711 GCA_049316985.1 Saprospiraceae bacterium
TTAGAAACAAAAATATTGAGCATTTTTGCTCAATATTCTGTTTGCAGACAAAAAATTATTCAATTTCAATGCTGATTTCAATAAGGATTCTTTGAATCTTCAGCAAACCCTAAATAGCCCTTTGTATATTCCATTTTCAGAATTCAATTCAGCTGTCCAACCCCAATAAGGTTGATTAATGCTCTCCGGTTGCAATTGCCACAACACATTCTCATTGGTTTTATCTTTTATCACAAAAGAAACCAGCGCTACTTTGGTTTCGTCAAAAAATGGCTTAAATAAGTCATTAATTGCATCCCCATTTGGAGTAAAAATATTAGGTACGTATATCAGACTATTATTCATAGTAATTTGTACAGCCGCTGTACCGCAACAGCCCTGATAGAGCGTATCAATTGGATTTTGCGCACGCCCCTTTTCTTGGCAGAAAGATAATAAAACTATAATCAGTAATCTAAATTGTGTTTTCATTCGCATATTTTATGTTCTATAAAAAATTAGAGTTGTTTTCTATTGCTATATCGGTCACCCTCCGATTGCTAATTAATTTTAATGTTAACTAAGCATTAGCACAATGTTAATAGGTCATCATAATCAGGTATTAGTACCACTGCCATATTACAGTCAGCAGGACAATTTTTAAGGCTATCTCATTGTTCTTGCTGTAATTGTGATCTTGACATGGATTGATCGTCCATTACTGTTAAAATAAGCTCTATATCAATCACAGAAGTTTGATTTATGACAAACATATTTCGAATTAAAAAAAGCAAGCTCCTTTGCAACTTTCGCTAATGGAAAAGAGCAATCTACAAAGCTGTGAGGTAATGAATACTTTGAGCCACCTCGATCAAGAACGAGAGGATCAAATAATTAGTGAAAATAATTAGAAATGTAACTTTGGATAGAAAATAATTAACTGCTTAAATGACAAATCTTCAATTTCGTTTTGTTTCTATAGCAAATCACATTTTTCGTGGATTATGCATTTGGGAATTTAGTCATTCACTTTTTTTGTTTAAATGTTTTCGTTTTTTAATTGTTAAACGAATATAGTAAGGTATTTTTTATAATTACAATTATTTTTTAATTTATTTTCAAACATTAACATTTAAAGATATTCTTAACTTTAATATTGAAGCAAACTAAGCACTTCAGAGTGGAAAATGGAAGACTTAGAAGGCTACCCGCATTTCAAATGGGCGTAAAATACATACCAAGAAATTTTAAACATATACCTTTGGTTTATTCAAATATACGATGACATTTTACGCTTAGACATTCTCGTTTCTTACAATTGCGGATACCACTTACTCTACTACGAAAAGGGTTGATACATATGGAGATCGGATCTTTCCTCTCTTGGGAAGTGCTCGACATACAATATGAGCTAGTTGCCACAAATGATGAAGTGATCTACATGTTTTGTGCTACTCTCCCTCATCCCCCCGTTTTTAATCCGCTTAACGGAGATACTGCGCAAGTTTTGACCAAATCTCGGGGGCTTGGTTCACAGCTAGTTCCGAGTAGCGACTTCCTCGTAGAAGATCATCGAAATACAGTAAAAATGTTCCTTTAGTTTCGGTAATAAATATCCCTCTAGTCCTTTTTCGATATCCGAATTTTAAAAAAAAACTCCTCACATGAAAAATCATACATATAGCGTATGTAGCAAAATATAAATTTTTAAACCCATTAGACTAATATTTTATATTTTACCTTTATTATTAATTTCACATTTATATATGCTATTGACAGCCATAAATCCACTATTATGCAAGTAATCAGCATCACAACCAAATTAAAAATATTTTTTCTGGAAACTTTTTGTGACCGTAATTCGTTTAGAAATTAAACATGGCAGTTTGACGCCATTTCGGCTGTGATAAAATTTATTTTTAAACCATTAAAACTCACTATCATGAAAAATGTTAGCAGCGCCAGATTAAGCGCACAACAGATTCAGGATCTTAACGTAAAAATCGATGAGATCAGAGCAGCTATTCCCAATATGACTTCAATGTCAATTGCGGAAAAGATGCAAAACCAAAACATGGGAATTAGCGGATTATCGCGCGGAAAAGTAGCACTCAAAACCTCCAAGACGCACGCGCAAGTGCTGTCGAAAGAATTTGATACTGATGCGTTCGAATCAAATATCCAAGCTCATGAAGATTTACAACCTTTGTATCAAAACCTGGAATCCCTATTAAATAACCTCGGCGATACACTCGCAGCGTACGGCCAGAATATTATGGCGCAATCGAACGATGTGTATGCAGCTATTAAACGCGCCGCTAAAAAAGAAGCGAAATATCGTGGCGCTTACGAAGAATTGCGTAGTTTTTATAAAAAATCAAAATCAAAAAAAAGCACTTTGACTCAAGACAATCAACCTTAAAATGCTTGATTCAAATAACGTGCCCGCTGAAATGACGTAATCGCTTCCTTAATCCCCGTTGGTTTTGGAAGCGCTTTTTTTTAAAATTGAAAATTGCCTGCCTGCCGGTAGGCAGGAAAATTGAAAATGACATTATATCATTACCTACTTTCATTTTCAACTTTCAACTTTCAACTTTCAATTAAACCGGTCCAAACCCTAAGACTTTTAGGTCTAATAGTAAATATTTGCGTGCCGCTCACAGTAAAACCCTCTCCGTCTGTATGGGCAAAAGAATCTTCATGGCAAATGATTTCGACAGTTTCTCCCGAATAGCGATCTGCAATTCTGGTTTTGTCCATGGAATGGTTTAAAAAGCGCCAGAGCGAGAAGAAAATTCTCCACAGCGGTGCCTTATGAAATATTACGACTTCCAGTTTTCCATCATCAGGTCTGGCTTTTGGAGCGATAATAAATCCGTAACCATACATGGGTGCGTTGGCAACTACTATTGTAAAGCACTTTTTCTCTTTTAGAATTTCCTTCCCATCAATAATGACGGAATAGCTGTGAAAACGAAAGTAAACAGTTTCTTTTACGGCAGTTTTGAAATAGCCCCAAAATCCCCGACGTTTTACATTTCTGTACAAGTAGGCAATTTTAGCATCAAAACCTATACCTGCTAAGTTAACAAAAGGCTGTTGGTTGATAGATCCAGTATCCATTACGCGTACTTTGCCTTTATTTAGTATTTTAATCGCTTTTTTGATTTCCCTACCTATACCAAGGTACATCGCATAACCATTACCAGAGCCTGCCGGAATAATCCCCAGTATCACATCGCTGCCAATCAGTCCTTCAGAAACTTCATTGACGGATCCATCTCCGCCAACTGCCACTACCATATCATATCCATCTTTAACCGCTTCGCGAGCTATTTCAGTGCCATGATTTGGGTGGTCAGTGTACTTGATCACATAATCGAATTGATTGCTATCAATATACATATGGATCATATCTTCAATTACAGATTTTTTACTCACTCCCGAAATTGGATTGAGAATGAAGATTATTTTCCGCCGTAATTTATCATCTTTTTGCATTAAAAAATACTTACTCAAAGGTCTATAGCATTCCCTTTGAAACTAGAAAACCACTCATTACATCCAAAATATAGCTATTTAATCTATATTTTGACAAAGTTCAATTAATACACCATTGGTTCCTTTCGGATGTAAAAAACAGACCAACTTGTTATCTGCACCTTTTTTAGGTTCTGCATTCAAAAGCACAAATCCCTCATTGCGCAGTCGCTCCATTTCTGCATGAATATCAGCCACATCAAAAGCAATATGATGAATCCCTTCGCCTTTCTTTTCGAGAAATTTGGCGATAGGGCTATTTGGATTGGTCGCTTCAAGTAATTCAATTTTATTTTCACCGACTTGAAAAAAAGAAGTCAGTACACCTTCACTGGCTACTTCTTCCATTTTATAGGGGGCAGTTCCTAATATGCTGCCAAACAAATTATTGCTGTCTTGAATGCTTCTAACAGCAATTCCGATATGTTCAATTTTTAACATATTTTATTTTGAAAAACGAGAAAGAAAAAGTTTATATGTTGCATATTTCAGATGCTACATTTGACGCTCAAAAGCGAAGCTGCAAAATTCGCTGAAATAGTGGAATTTTACTAAATTTTACTAGATTTCACATAAAAATAACATAATTATTATTGGATATAAAGTTTGAGGAGTAATTTTGCATTCGAATTTAACTTCACTTTTTCTGCACATAGCAACTATTTTTTTCTTTTTGCAGCTTATCTATTTCCTGAAATTTATCATTTTCATATCAATATTTTAAAAATCTACCAATGAAAAGTATTACTAAATTGTTAATGTTGCTAGGGCTATCCCTCAGTTTTTCTGGCGCATTTGCACAAAGCTATACCAGTGCTTTTACCTCTAACGGCGGAAACCCGGGCGGATGGTCATTCAATGAAGGTACAGCAGCGACCAGTCAAAGTTTTACCGCGCTAACACCAACCAGTGGATCACAAACTGTCAATTCATGGTCAGCAAGCAGCAGTATTGGCTTCCCGTTTCAATTTTTCGGGCAACCGGTAACCGACTACAAGGTCAGCTTGAACGGATTGCTTACTTTTAATACCAGTGTAACGGGAACTCCTCCGAACGCAAATGGAAATTTACCCGATGCAACACTACCGGACCGAACCATTTGTGTAATGTGGGATGCATTCAGCGGATCACCTCCTTTGGGTACTAACGATTACATTGCAGTAAGAACATTTGGAACCGCTCCCAATCGCCAACATTGGATATGGTGGTATTCGTTTGAATACGGAAGTCCCGCCGTCAACTTCCACCATATGGCAGCTGTTTTGGAAGAAACTACCAACAAAGTTTACATCGTTGATTTAGGAAGTACAACAAGCACAGCTTCTTTTTTAAGTACCACTGTGGGTGTGCAACTTAATAACACTACTGCAGTGCAGTTTGGCACGAATAACATACCACAGCAAGGCAACGCAACTACGACTAACGCTGACAATGATGTTTGGACATTTACTCCTCAATCTACAGCATGCACGCAAGCTCCCATTTCAGTAGTTGCCAGTAACTCTCCAACCTCAATTTGCCCCGGCGGTACAACTCTATTAACCGGAGCAGTTACTCCATCAGAAACAGGACAGGTTTATCAATGGGAATCGTCGACCGATGACATAAACTATAACCCTATCGTTGGTTCAACTTCTACCTCCTACACTGCTACAATCACTTCTTCGCTGTATTACCGAATGAGCGCAGCATGTGGGGCTGGTACTCCAACAATTTCAACAGGTATTCTAATTACTCCACTTTCTACCACACTCCCCTACTCGCAGACTTTTACAAGTGGCACTCCACCCAATGATTGTTGGATAGCGGCAAAAGGACTGGTAAACAATCCAACTAACCTGACCTATACGGGTACTACCTGGACGGCTGATGGTTGGTTAAATAGTGGAATTGCCGGTGCCGCAAGATTAAATATCGTCGGTACAGGTTTGAATCAATGGCTACTTAGCCCTTCCTTCACCCTTAGCGGAGCCGCGAAACAAGTTGAATTTGATATTGCACTTACCAATGCAGGCTTAGCTACAGCGGGAGCACTCGGTGTTGATGATACTATTCTAGTAATAATCTCTACAGACAATGGTGTCACCTGGTCAAAATCAAATACATTAAGCAGTTGGAACAGCGGCTCAGCTCCGATTAGTTCAACAGGTTCCAGAGTGATTCTTGACCTAACGGCCTATTCAGGCATGAGTGTAAAAATTGGATTTTATGGTGAATCATCAGTTGCTAATTCCAGTACTGATTTATTTATCGACAACTTTGTCATTCAGGATATTCCGCTTTGTACAGCTCCTACTTTGTTGATTGCTTCAGCGGGAACAAACAGCGATAAAGCTACTTTATCCTGGACAAATCCGGTGGTTGCCCCAAATAGTTATGATTGGATTATCGTTCTTACAGGTGCCGGCACAGGTGCAACACCTGTCGATATGGGCAATACTACTCATCCCAACAATCTAATCAATACAAACAGTGTTTTAATGCCTAGTACTACATATGATGCATATGTTCGTGCAGCCTGTTCAAGTGCAAACAGCCCTTGGGTAGGCCCGGTAACTTTCAAGACGGAATGTCTTGGATCTACAGGATTTTCGCAAAATTTCGATCCACCTAATGCTATCTCCGGAACTGGTGGTACAATCCCAGCATGCTGGAACCGAATATTGGGTGGGGGTTCTTCGTATGTACAAGGGAGCAATGCCGCACCTTGGTCAGGAACACAACGTTATATTTTCATCGCCAATACAGGTCAGACACCTATGGCGATTTCGCCAGTCATCTCTAACCTAAATGACCCAACATATAGGTTGCGCTTTCGTACTGCAGTTTCTTCTGCTGGTGCAGGAAAGACCATTCAAGTAGGATATATGACCAATCCTAATGATGCCAATTCATTTGTATTGGTATCCACAGTTACAGTTAACAACACGGCACCTGATGCAACCTGGACAACTGTAACGATGCCTGCCAATGCACCTGCTGTAGGTTACTTGGTGTGGAGACATCCGGGAACAGCCTCGTACAATCTATACTTCGATGATGTATCTTGGGAAACTATACCAGCATGTGGTGAAGTCAGTAACCTTACAACCGCAAATGTAGGTACAAATGCTTTTGATTTTTCCTGGACTGCACCAACTTCAGGAACACCCCTTGCATACAATTATGAAATAAGAACTTACGGTGCCGGCGGCTCGGGAACAACCGGTTTAGAAACTTCGGGCATTGAAACTACTACTACAAAAAATCTTACAGGTATTACTGCCGGAAGAAGATATGCCGTGTATGTCCAAACAGATTGTGGAAGTGGAACAACTTCAACTTGGTTTGGACCAATAAATGTTACCACGACATCAATAAATGACGAATGTGCCAATGCAGTTACATTAGGTGTCAATCCGGATTTAAGCTATACTAACTTTACTGTTGCATCCACCGCAGGCGCAACATTATCTGCTGGAAACGCCTGTAATCCGGCCGCCTCCACAAATCCTAACAATGACGATGTTTGGTTTAGTTTTACGGCAACAGACGTAGCGCATGAAATTAAGTTCTTTAGTCCGCAGCTTGGTTCACCGTACTCTTTAGATATGGTAACTGCAGTGTATTCAGGAACCTGTGCTTCGTTAGTGCAAATCGATTGTGAAGATCCTGAAACATTTGCTTTGGCAGGACTTAGTCCAGGGCAGACTTATTATTTAAGAACCTTTACAAAAAGTGCAACCACAACCACTATAGCTACTCAAAATCTGGGTGTAGGAACTCCTCCTGCTATGACTTACAATAGTACTGTAGCTACGAATAATATACAAACTGATGCAAGTGCTGGAACCAGCAACGCACAGATCCTGAAAATTGAAGTCAATGTGAGTGGAGCCAATGCACCACTTTCAGTTGCAAAATTTGATTTCAATACAAATGGCTCAACAAATAATGCCGATATCAGTGCCGCTAAACTGTATTTCACCGGTACAGATAATGCTTTTTCTTCTGCTGTACAATTTGGTACAACTGTAAGTAATCCGGGAAATAATTTCACATTTAGCGGCGCACAGCAACTAACAGGTGCAGCAACAACTGCCACCAATTATTTCTGGTTGGTATATGATGTAGCTTGTACTTCCACTGTTGGAAATATACTTGATGCTGAATTGGATTCTTTATTTGTAGGTAATATTTCAAATGTAGTTTCACTTGCACCTTTTGGCTCCAGATTCATCAGTGGTAATACTTCGTACGATACAAAAGCAAATGGAAACTGGAATGATTTCAATACTTGGTCATGCGGAATTCCTCCAACCGGAACAACTGCCCAAATAAATATAAGTCACGATGTGACGGTAGATACTAATGTAGATGTAAATGCCAACATCAACATTGCAAGTGCTAAAAAACTTACAATTAACAGCAATAGTTTCAAAACAGGACCTACTGGAGGAGGGAATAAAACCCTTAGCATTAATGGTATTCTGGAAATCCAATCAAATACACTGACCGTTAATGGTAATGTAAATTTTGCAACAGGTAGCACGCTTGCAATGAGCGGAGGAAATATGACCATAGATCCTAATGACGGCACTTCTGTTGGAAGTGGTCCCGCAGGGACAACTTCGCTCAATATCGCAACCAATAACTTCAACATGACCGATGGTAAAATCACCATCGTAGATCCTAACTACAATGCCACAGGTAGTGCTTTGGTTTATTCCGGAACTGCGCATAGAAATCTTACCGGAGGAACTATTGCATTAGGTGACGGTATTTCAACCACAGATGGCGGAGCCGTTGGCTTTAATGTAACGACTTATACCGCTTCTACGGCTAGATTGGCATTCTACAATTTTGAAGTAAATAGCTTGACAGGCGTAAATCGATTTGCTACGAACACCACCGGAATGGCAATTTTAAATGACTTCAATATTCTCTCCGGCGAATTCCGTTCTACCTCTGGCTTCAATGTTGCAGGAAACTGGTTGAACAATGGTAAATTCACAAGCAACAATACGGTATACCTTACCATTTATGCAAGTGCTACTTCAACAGCCACCGCCAAACCTCAATTGATCAGCGGTACAGGCATCTTTGACGGTCTTGCCGCTCTGCCATCCAATTTCTTCAGTTTGAATATCAACAATATCAATCCTGCAGGGGTAACATTTGCCAATGATATGACTGTGTCTGGTACGCTTACCCTGGCCCAAGGTCCGGTAACAATCGGAACTATGACTGTTGGAACCTCTGTGGCTGTACCGGGCTCAATTTCTTCCAGCGGAACAGGACGAATCAACGGTAACCTGAAAAAATGGTTTACCACCAACACAGGTACAACAGCCCTGAAGATTGGTACATTGACAGCAGATAGAACTGCTTCAGTAAACTTCAGTTCAGCTCTGCTTAGCGGAGGTACGCTGAACGCTAAATTCTCCAGCGGAGCACCAACTATACCTGGCTTACCAATGACACAAGGTACGCTGAGTATTGATGATGTTTCACCAACGGGATATTGGACAGTTACCGCTGACAATGGTTTGGCTTTTGGAGCGGCAAGTGCCTATACCATGACTGTAAATGCAACAGGTTTTACAGAAACCAATGGTACAACGCTATTAAGTTCATTGCCTAATCTGCGCTTAATCAAACGTGCCGATGCAGTGAGCAATTGGGATCCAATTGGTTCTGTTTCGAATCCCGGATCTGCTTCCGCTCCATCTGGAACTACACTGGGAAATATATCTGCTAGTGGACTGAAGTCATTTTCAGAATTTGCTGTGGGTGGCAATCAAATTGGCATTGGCGTGAGTTTGATTTTGAACGCCAAAGTATTTCTTCAATACGTTGACCCAACTACACGCTTAATGAACGACTATATGAAAACCATTGCCAATTTCCCACTTTCTGATCCTTATTCATTAGTACCTTACAATACTGTGTATGTCCATGTAAATAGTGGTCCTGTTGCCACAACGACACCTGCCGTGTTAGCGGTAAGCGGCGACAATTCGATCGTTGACTGGGTATTTTTAGAATTAAGATCCGGTACACCGGGAGCAACAACTGTGGTTCAAACTAGAGCAGCTTTATTGCAAAAAGATGGAGATATAGTTTCGACAAATGGTGTATCACCGGTAAGTTTTACTGGATTGCCCGCGAGCTACTATGTTGCTGTAAGACACCGCAATCACCTAGGCTTCAGAACTGAAAACTTAATTCCATTAAGTAATTCGGTAACTAATCTAAATTTCACAGACAATTCTGTCCCATTGTATGGAACGTTCCCTACAAACACATACGCTGCTTCTCCTCCTTATGCAACTATGATTAGTGGAGATGCCAATGAAGATGGTTCGGTGGATTCAATTGATTCAATTATTTGGGAAACCAACAACGGACTATTTGATGATTACCACTTCACTTCTGATTATAATCTCGATGGTTCGGTCGACTCGGTCGACAGTATTTTCTGGGAGTTTAACAATGGCAAATACGAAGATCTAAATTAATTTATTCTCCAATCCCCTGCATTTAGAAAATGTAGGGGATTTTTTTATCTTGTGATATTCAATAAATATCATGTAAATCATTGACTCACAGTCAATGATTTTTTTTTACAAATTATAAACGATTAAAATTGTAACATTAAAATTTAGCAGAAAAGTTTATATTTGTTCAGTGTAGCTTTAAACGCTTACAACTATGAAATACATCTCAATTTTATTAGCCATTAATATTTTATTAAATTATCAAAATACAAATGCGCAAAACACCAATTGTGCCGTTAATGCGGGTGTTTCAGCCAATTGGTGTTTTGGCCAGGACATCCAGTTAAAAGGCAACGTTGCCGGAGAGATTGTGCCCAATAGCATTCTATGGACGCAGATTTCGGGGCCGGCTGTAATAATAAGCAATGCTGACCAATTAAATGCCAGCATCAAATCTGCACCTGCGGGCAATTACGAATTTAATCTAACTGTACAGTGCACCCAAGGCAAAACATCTCAAAATGTGACGCAAGTAGTTTTTCCGGAAATCATTGTGAACGCCGGTCCGGACATCACACTCGATTGCTATGATATGTCGCCCATTCCCCTAACAGGCTTTGCTTTTCCGCCGGTAGGCTATGTTAGCGAATGGAAAATCAATCCTGTGCTAGGCAGCATTACAAATAATGTATTCAGTCCCAATCAGAGTGTATTTATCAGGATGTGTGACCAACAAAAAAAAGATACGGTATTCACGCTTGATTTTTCCTATTATAATCCACAAACAGGATGCAAATATTCTACAAAAAAGAAAATATATTTTAGGGATTACATTATCCCTATGAAAATTGCTTCGAATCAGGCTTGCCCGGAAAAATTGGAGGACTTTGCAGCACTTGTGAATTGCTCAGGAATTTCCACCCAAAGCGGACAATGGTCATTTGTATCTCCCATTAATGGCGGTGGCGCCAGTTTTGCAAATCCAAACAGCACTTTTTCTGCATTTAACAACCTGAAGCCCAACAGTACTTACATCATCAAATGGACAGTTACTACCAATTGTGGTGGTACATGATCTGTTTTTGATACCATGAAAACAGTACTCAAGCGCCCCTTAGCACCATTTTCGAAAACGCAAGACATCCGCTATTTTTGCCTGCCGCCCGACTCTATTATATTAGTCCCTCCTCGTTTTCCTGATCTTTCAAAAGGTGAAATAGGGAAATGGGTATTTGTAGACGGAAATGAATACAGTGACCTGCCCCAGAAAGCCCTGGATGCTTACGGAAAAGTGCATCCGATTTTTCCGTATACTTACGATTCACTGCGGGTGCCGATTACAGGATTTACACCTGGCTTTGCTTATGAATTCAGGTACACCATAGATAATGGGGTTTGTCAGGTTGTCTATAGTCAGTTCATCATCGTGTTGGGAATAAAACCTTCTCAGACTGAATTTCTTGCCAACAAATGTGGCCAAGGTTTCGAAAGCCAGTGTATCAAACAAGGTAAATATTGCTTCTTCAAGCCTTTTACTACGCTGTTTATTCAAGGAACGGAAGAAAAGTTTTATTACAGATCGCCACCCAAACTCATTAGTGCTCCGCCAGGCGTAACCACTAAATCTATTGACTTGCAAAATGAATCGACGACTTTCACTGTAAGCCAGAATATACCCTATGGATTTTATGTTTTTATGGTTGTTGGCGACACATCGGTCGTGCAGGAAAAGTGTCTTCAACCCTATTTTTACCAAATCGATCTGTCAGAATACCCCCTGAAAGCCAATGCAGGCACAGATGTGCTTATTTGCAATACCTCAACTGAACTACCTGGCAATGCTGTAAAATTTCCCAACTGGTACTTACTTGATCGAACTCCAACCTTGGCAGCTACTCCAATTATTAGTGGAGATAGCACAGCGAATTTAAAAATCAATGGGCTTTCAACTGATGCAACCTATCGCTTTTTGTATCGTTCCTGGGGTGGAAGAAAATGTGAAAGTTTGTTTGATACGGTAATTGTTCGTACAGCGTTTCAAACTCCCGCTGCACCAAATTTAGGTGCTGATTTTACGACTTGCGCCAATGGAAATATTACTTTAACTGCACTGCCGGCGGTTCTACCGGGAGGAGTCGAAGGATTTTGGTCCTTGGTCAATCAGTCGCCTTCGGGCTCTCCTCCTGTCTTCGGCAACAATACAGGCACCAGTATTACTGTTGGCAATTTGCTGCCGAATACCAATTATACCTTCCGATTTATGGTCCGGAATGGTTGCGGTTCAGCATTTGATGAAATTACGGTGACTACAAGCAACGACATTGGGCCTGATCAACCTAATGCAGGCAGAGATCAATGTCTCAGCGCAGGTTCCACAAAAGTGCTACTGGTCGCATCTCAACCTTCGCCCACTGGGGCAAGCGGACAATGGTCTGCATTATCGACCAATCCTACTGCAACAACTTTTGATGCACCAAATAATTTTTCAACCCTCGTAAACGGCCTTAGTGAAGGAAAAAACTACTCCTTTATTTATACCGTCAATTTCGGTGTCTGCCGTGCAATGCAGGATACCATTGTAGTATCTGTCGGAACTACTAAAAGAGCGAATATCGCAGATTCTGTATTGGTATTTTGCAATTCAAAAATTCCGGCGAGTATTGTGCTTAATGCCGATCCTTCCGTTGGAAAATGGTCGCAAACAGATGGTGTGCCGGGCGCTATAATTACAGAACCCCAGAATCCAACTACTTCGATTAACAACCTCGAGGCGGGAAGCTATCGTTTCAAATGGAGTGTAAAAGATGGTGCCTGTGATGGAGGAGTTGACGAAGTAATTATCCATATCGGAGCAGCGACACCAATTGTTTTGCTGGGCAAAGACAGCACCCTGTGTGCAAGCAGCAATGGAATTTTACAACTAAATGCTCCTACCCCACGAGGATTTACAGGTTACTGGACATTTGAAGAAGTTGCACCGACGCAACCGAGTGCCGGTGCTTTTTTCATTCAAAACACAAATCCCGGTCAGCATAATGCGATCGTACAGCTTAAACCCGGAAAAACCCGTCTGCGTTGGTCTTTGGTTCCTTTACCGCCCTGCAATAATCTACCAAGTTATGATGATATTCTGGTTGAGTATATTCCAAATGCGGATGCCGGCATTGATACATTAAAATTCTGCGATGGAAAACTGATTGAATTGAAAGCAAATCAAATAGGGAACAACACAAGTGGCACATGGACTCAAATCAGTGGAACGACGATTCCTCAATTACCCAAAGTACAACAAGGCGACAACCCTATTTTTCTCCAACTAAAAGCCGCAGGAATTTACCAGTTCAGATTTACTATTAACAGTAGCACATGTCCTCAATCTTCAGATGAGCTTACAGTTGTTAATTATGCGCTACCAAACTTTCCTGACATTGGAACAGAAGACACCATTTGTGTAAAAGATGCCATTTTATTGAATGCCAATGTACTGCCTCCCGGATATGAAGCAAAATGGACAATCAATAAAATGCCTGCTAATGCCCCTGTACCTGCGTTTGCACCCAATAACCAATCTCAAAAAGTACGGGTTACGAACCTTATTGACGGCAAGTATCAATTTCAATATACAATTACAAATGGCGTTTGCACGCTTGCAGATGTGCGAGAAGACTCCCTGCATATTGGCACAATTGATGCCGGCCCTGATCTAATTATCTGTAGAGACACGGTGGTTCAGTTGAATCCCGCAGGCAGTAATTTAAATTGGACAAGCTATCAAAATAATCCAGCCGGCGTTGGAATTGATTCCAAAACAGGTTTGACGGGAAGCATAAAAAAAGCGGGGGAATACTACTTTATACTTATAGACCCGGAAGGTTGTACTGACGATGTAAAGATCACTAAAAAAGCATCCAACTCAATTGTAAGTTCGCCCAAGGACATCACTATTTGTCCGGGAAATACGGCATTATTGAATGCTGATTTGCAAATTTCTACCCTGCCTTACACTATCCAGTGGCAAATCAGTACTGACAATGGTAATAACTGGCAAAATATTTCTGGAGCAAACAGTGCTATTTATACGACGACGCCTTTATTAAAACCGAACATAGTCAACTATTTCAGATTATTGCTGAGTGATCCTGTTTGTGGAAATGATACTTCAGGGATATACTCAGTTAAGTCAATGAGCGACCTTTTCATTAAAAAGAACCCGCAAGTCTGCAATCTTGATGATGGAAATGGCAATCATTTGCTAAACTTTGCTCAACTGATTTTAGCTGGAGATACTGCGGCGAAATGGGTCAGTATTGATGCTCCCGAACCACCTGGCAGCTGGTCACAAAAGAATTTCTCTGGATTTATACCAAACAAATCCTATCGTTTTGTAGCGACAAGTACGACTGCAATTCCTCCTTGTCTGAACGTAAGCGACACTGTATTGGTTTTTGTAACGGCATGCTGCCCTAAACTCTGTGTAGACTCATCAAAAATAGTCACTTGCAATGGTTTGAATACTACCCTGGACCTGAATCAACTCCTTTGCAATAATACAGCCACAGGAATCTGGACCTATATTTCCGGGCCGGCTAGCGGTCTCGTTATTTCGGCTAGTCGTTTTGTCAATCCGATAGGTTTGGCTGAAGGTAAGTATAGTTTAAAATACACACTTTTGCCTGCAGGGCCTGGTTCGTGCCCAAATGAATCATTGCATGCAATAGAAGTTAAAAAATCACCAAATTCCGGACAATTCAATGGTAAAATTGAAATATGTCCACAACAAGATACTATAATTCAGGTGATGAAATTGCTTGGTTCAGCAGATATGGGTGGCACATGGACTCCCGCTAATTTAGGTATAACTCAAGCAGGAGAAATAAATCCAAAAAATTGGAAAGCAGGCTCATATTTACTCCGCTATACAGTAAGCGGCACTGGAGGATGTGCTGATGCTAGCACTACCGTCAATCTCGTGGTAACTAATGCCCCATTGGCAAATGCTGGTACAGATTAAAAAATAAGTTGCGCAAAACCCAGCGTTGAAATTAATGGTACTGTCAGTGCCAACACAAGCTACTTTTGGACGAATATCGCCAATCAGGTAATTAACAAGCGTTTGAAATTTGAGACCGACAGCGCTGCAGTATTTTTTCTGCACGTAATAGACCTCAATACAATGTGCAACAGTAAAGATACTGTAGTTGTCTCAATAGTCGACCCCATAATTACCAATCTAAACGCTGATTTCAAGTCACCTCCATGTGATGGAGAAGAGAAAGGATCAATAGTTATTAACTCAACATCTGGAGGCACACCCCCATTTAGTTATACAATAAACGGGATAACAGCAAATGAAAAGCAAGTCAATAATCTGGATCCGGGGCAGTATAGTATCAAGGTAAAAGACAGCAATGGGTGCACTTCTGAAAAGAAAATTACGATAGAGAAAAGAGATAACTGGCAGCTTAATCTGTTAAGAGATTCTGTTTTAGAATGGGGAGAAGATATAAGGCTTCTGGCAATTTTATCCATAGAAAATGACAAAATCAGTCAAATCAAATGGCTGAAAAACGGGGAGGTCTTTGATACATCATTGGTTCTTTCGCAAATTGAAAGACCAAATACTTCCACTGCTTATGAAATTCTTGTCTTTGATAAAAATGGCTGCAAAAGATCGGCAAGGGTGTTCCTTCAAGTCAAATTTGACCCAAAAATCTACGCGCCGAACATTTTTAGTCCGAATGATGATGGCATCAACGACCGATTCAGACTATATCCTAATAAGTATATAAAAAGCATTCATCGCCTTGATATTTATGACCGCTGGGGCGAATGGATTTTCAATCAAGGTTATATGGATCCGTCAGATCCATTAATGGGCTGGGACGGTAATTTCCGCGACCAACCCATGAACAATGCTGTTTTTGTCTGGGTAGCAGAAGTAGAATTTGTAAACGGAGAAAAAGTCGTATTGAAAGGAGATGTATTGTTGCTTCGTTAACGGATTAAAGTCAAATCCAAAGTACCCTCTTCAAACCTTTCATCAGCAAATCGGATAAAATACTTTACCACATACACATCTGAAGGCACTTCTGCATCTTCTTTTTTACCATCCCATCCCTTAAAATTATCATCGAGTACTTGTGTGGATTTAAGCTCATAAATTGCCTGACCCCAACGATTCAAAATGTAAAATTTCTCAATTTTGACGAGGCCTTCCGTTAATGTACTGTAGAATGGCCGGTAAGTCTCAGCTGAGGGGTCGAAAATAGTTGGGAATCTTACGTCAGGTCTTTTTGCAACATAGGATCCAGAGTTCAAAATTTGTACACATCCAAATGCATCTGTAATAGAAACAGTGTAGGTACCGGATTCGCGCAGAGGCACTTTGATTTCGGCCATTTTGGAATCTAATATTTTTCCATTTAGTGCCCAGGTATATTTCGCCACAGGCAAAACGGGCTCAACCTTGAGGGTAATTACTTTCCCCAGTGCAAGTTCGAGACTGTCTTTGGGAGAGGATACTATTTTTAAAATTGGAGTATTGAGTACTAAAACTTTTACTGTATCGTAATAAACAGGGCAAAAGTAAGTGTCTCCAGCTCTTTTGGCGCCATATTCTAATTCCAGTACATAATTCGTACTTGAGCTTGGAGAAACTACAATATCGTTCCCCTTATCATTGAATCCACCCGGATTCCATTTGTACCGATAAGAAGAAGAACTGAGGTTGATTGAAAAATTAAGTTTCACGGGAGTATTGGGGCAGATTATCGTATCCGCTACTGTACTTACCTGATATTGGTTGCCGATAATTACCAAGACATCATCTTCTCCTGTACATCCCGACTTTGATAACTTAACGCGATAACGGGTATTTTCGAAAGGATATACTCTCGGAGAATCTTTGGTAGAACTGAACAAAGGATTACCGGGTTGTGTCCATTCGTATTTCACCCCGGGAAGTGGATTGGGATTTAAAGTAATTGTATCTTTCGGTGTACCGATACAAAATAAAAACTCGGTTGGTGCTTTTAATTTTAATATTTCTACTACCTCAATTCTTATTGGTTGACCATAATAGCAAGTAGACTGATCTGAAAAACTGTAGGTAAAAGTAGTTTTGGGTCTGATACGCACACTATCGCACAAGGGTGAATTGAAACAGCTAAAATCAGTATCAGTTGCTCGCGTCCACTCTAAAGGATGATTACTTTTGGGTTTGGTGTGTAAAATGACGTCTACTCCCTGACAAACAAGCGTAGAGGATGCCATTATTGGCAAAAAAATGCTGTCTGCAATCGTTATTGATGAGCGAAGGGTGTCAGAACAATTTCCTTCAGTGATAATACAAATATATTTTTGTGAACTAATATTCACAGCCAGCAATGAAGCGCTATCTGAGAGGATAGTTCCTTTGCTGTCCAACCACTGGAAACGAGTACTATCTGCAAATTGAAAACCAAGCGGTAACACCGAAATCCGCACCTCAGCTCTTTTGCAAACTGTTGTGTCAATTGGTTGAATACGCAACCCTCTGCTTATTAAACAAGTATCAGTCGATGTCTGTGCCATCAAAAAGAATGGTAGAAAAAAGAAAATAAATTGTAGGAAAATTTTCATCGAGTTGATTTTTGCTGACAAAAAAATGGCTGTACTATATTACTACAAAAGTACAGCCATATTGCAAATTATATCTGATAATTTTTTCTTTTCTTTTTCGGCAGCTCTTGCTTGCGCTGTGGTTGTCGATATTGATTGTTAAACATGCCACCAAATGGATCAACTTGTTGTATTTGTTCATCTTCATTTGAATCTCCTTCAATAGCCTCTACAACTTTAATATCCAGCTCTTGCGTTTTCATATTTTTCCCGTTCACTTTTACACTGGCAGATTTGACCGTAAATTCTCCCAGATCTTTTGGCTTTAGATAATAAACATAGGAAATACTCTGCGTCATGTCACCATTTACAATACTCATCGAGGAGCTGGTACTGGGACCTCCCACTACGGTAAAGTCTTCAAAATTCGGTGCTTCAAAACCAACACCCTGTGCATTTTCAAGTTTAAATTCTACTTTAAATTTGCTATCCAAAGCTACGGTCGATCTACTGACCGTCGCAGTAAATTTTGTTTCCTGAGCCCATATACTGAACCCGGAAAACATTGCCATGATTAAAACCAACTGTTTCATTTGAAGTGATAAATTTAAGTTTAAATAAAAACAAAAATACAGTAAAATCTAAAATTAAAAATAGGATAGATTGAAATTTACAAATTTTTAAGAACTTATTAACGGTACATTAATATTTTTTATGCGGAAGTTTAAGACCGACTAAGCATTACTTTCTTCCAAAATCAGCCGGAATCTCTCCCCAGTCTTTGGTTTCCCATTTCAGGATTGGATTTTGAAAATGATTGCTCTTTAACCATTGTTCACCTCTTTCTATCATTTCGAATACAGGCCCGTTTCGTTTAGTCCTTTCGAGTTTTGTGCGACATTGTTTAGCTTTAATCCACAAAATAGCATTTCGAGAATCTGAGTAAATGGGCATCGTTGGCAGATCATTTTTCTTCAAATAAGCTAAGCCATGAACAAGTGCCAAAAACTCTCCCACATTATTAGTAGCATCCGGAAAAGGTCCTTGATGAAATATTTGTTCACCTGTAGCCATATTTACACCCCGGTATTCCATAATACCCGGATTTCCGCTACAAGCGGCATCGACACAAATGCTGGTTTTTATTATTTTCGACCTCGAAATGGTTTTGCCTGTAGTTTCACTTTTTTTTGTTACTCCTTTAAAAAAGTTAGGCGCTCCTCCTTGAAAGGCGGCTTTAGCTAGGGCTTCCGATTCAAAGGATTTGTATTTGGCGGCTTCGAATCCGTCTACTTGTCTCTTACAGGCCTCCCAGGAAGAAAAAATTCCTTTTTCCCTTCCATTCCACACTACATAAAATTTTGATTTTTTTGCCATGGCAATTTTTCTTTATCTCAAAATTGATTCTTAACAATTTTCCGATTTATATCGCGAGGACCAGCTTTCCAAACTGTTTTCCTTCGTCCATTTTTTTCATTGCAGCATTCGCGTCCTGTAAAGCAAATACCTGGTCAACAACTGGTTTTATTTGATGTTTTTCAACAAATTTAAGCATTTCTGCAAATTCCTGTGGGTTTCCCATTGTACTGCCGATAATCGAGATTTGTTTCCAAAATACGATTGCAGGTTTTATACCTTGTATATTCCCAAGCGACGTAGCGCCATAAAATACTACCCTTCCTCCCGGTAAAGCACAGATATTGATCAAGTCTGCAAATCCATCACCTACTGCAGAATCAATAATTACATCAAAACCTCCGGATAATGCTACCAGCTGCTTTGCCCACCCTTCACTTTTATAATTAATTCCACCTTTTGCGCCCATTGCTTTCGCCTTTTCGATCTTTTCATCAGAACCCGAACTGACCCACACTTCACATCCGGCAGCTATTGCCAGTTGCATAGCCATCAAAGCAACTCCTCCACCCACACCGGAAATCAACACTCTATCACCAGCTACTGCATGCCCTTTTGTAAAAAGTACACGAAAGGCAGTCAAACCAGCCAATGGAAATGCGGCAGCTTCTTCGAAATTCAAATGCGATGGCTTATCAAAGACATTTTCAACCGGAACTTTTACATATTCCGCAAAGGTCCCGTCTGTGGGCAGACCCAAAATAGTATACGATTTGCCTTGTACATGTGGATTTGGCCCCCAATTCAAAGAAGGATTCAAGACAACGTGCCGGCCATCCAATGTTTTCCCTGATCCATCAGAGCCCAAAATTGCCGGGTACTTGATACCGGCATACAGACCTTTCTGAATCCACACGTCGCGGTGATTCAAAGCGGCAGCTTTCAACTCAACTAAAATTTCACCTGCTTCGGTAATCGGCATTTCAATATCTTCATACATGAGTGGCTGGTCTTTTGCCACAAGAATCATCGCTTTCATAAATAAGGGAAATTTTATTAACCAACTAAAATAGAAAAATCTACTTGAATTCTATTGAATTCGAAAAAGTTCAGAGCAGCTATAGCGCAGTCAGCAGCAACCAATTATTTTAAACTCAATCATCCTACTATTATGAAATATCTAAATACACAAGAATGCTAGCATATCATATCTACTGCAATATTATCAATAATACTGCTTACCGACGAATATTAGCCGCAATTTAATTTGCTGGTTAGTGAACGGTTTAGTCGTATTAATGAAAAAATGTTTACTTAAACTAATATATAGTACTATATTTGATAGTACGCATCCATCCATCAATAGCTTGAAATGAAATATATAATTTTGAGTGTGCTACTTGCACTATTTTACCAAATTACTGATGCCCAGGAATGGGCTCCAATTGGAGCTAAATGGACCTATCGGAAAAAATCCGGCCTAGGCAAGGGTAGTTCATACTATAACTTCACGGTGGAAAAAGACACCATCGTCAAAAAACAAAATTGCAGGAAAATAACGAAAAAAGGAGACTTGTTTTGTTTCAAGAGACAGAATGTCGAGTTTACATTCTCAAGAAATGATTCCATTTTCTTTTATGATAAAATCCTGGATACGTTTCAGGTGTTGTATAATTTTAAAGCAAAAAGGGGAGATAACTGGTCATTGGATTTTCCGGATTATCAGCCATCCGGAAAAATTAAAGTCACTATTCAAGTTGATTCGACAGGTACAAAAGTAATCAACAATCAATCCTTAAAGGTCCTTTTTGTAACCTACAAAATGGATCGGCTTTATCGCAAAACCTACTCCTCGACAATCATCGAAAAATTAGGTGATCTTGAAACGATGCTCAATTATGCTCCTTCATCGATAAATGACTGTAAAGTAGATTACCCTGATCGCCTTACTTGCTATTATGACGATACCCTTGGCAATTATCCCTTCCAAACTGTCGACTCCTGCACCTATTTCTGGATTGCTACAAAAGACTTGCACTCCTTGAATAATTTGATTTATCCGAATCCAGCTTTTGACAAAATTAATATTCCCGAAGAATTTCAATCCGATTTTTACAGCATTTACGATAGCACAGGAAGAGTTGTTTTGGAAGGCATTATTAGTGAATCACGTATTTCGATAGTTAATTTGAAAGAAGGGCTTTATTTTTTAAGTATTTTTAATTCATCCGGAGAAAAATTGATAAACAGGAAAATCGCTAAAATGTAATTATTATTGATGTGGCATCCGTCCTTTGATATTTACTTTCATCAACGTTAATCGATTATTAGTTCTAATAAATTCAATATCAAACCATGATTCGAATAATTTTTATTTTATTATTTGTCCTTCAAAGTGGACTTATTTTTTCTCAGAATTGGGCTCCTCTCGGTGCAAAATGGACTTACCGAAAAGATGGAGGAATAGGAGGAGGTAGCAGTTATTATTATTATACTGCCGAAAAAGATACAATAATAAAAAACCAGAATTGTATAAAGATTGCCAAAAAAGGTGATGTATATTGCTATCAAAGACCAAAAGCGGAATTTACTTTTTCAAGAAACGATTCTGTATATTTTTATAATCCGAAATTAGATACTTTCCAGCTGTTATACGACTTCAAAGCAAAACCGGGAAGTAGTTGGGGAATGGATTTCTATGATGAATTTATTAAAACCGAGGTATTTGTTGAAATCAGTATTAAATCTGTTGGCACTCGACTGATTAACAATCAATTACTGAAAACGCAAGAAGTGGTCTACAATATTGATAGAGGCCTTAAAGGCAGAAGCTCATACAACTCCACTATCATCGAAAAATTAGGAGACCAGCGCATTATGGTCAATTTCCGTCCGTCTGTTTTAGGACTTTGTGACGTTGATGGTGCAGGCTGGTTAACTTGCTACTATGACAAATCAATCGGCAATTATCCCTTCCAAACTGCCGACTCCTGCACCTATTTCTGGATTGCTACAAAAGACTTGCACTCCTTGGATAATTTGATTTATCCTAATCCGGCTTTTGACCATATTTACATTCCGGAGGAATTTCAATCCAGTTATTACCACTTTTACGATTGCACGGGAAGAGTTGTTTCGGAAGGCATAATTAGTGAATCAGGTATTTCAATAGTTAATTTGAAAGAAGGGCTGTATTTTTTAAGCATTTTTGATGTTAATGGCGAAAAATTGATCAGTAAAAGAATAACGAAAATTTAAAAATGAAAATAGCCTACCTCCACGGACTTGAATCCAATAATATTGGTCCAAAAAATGATTGGTTGAGAACAATAGCTGATATATATGACCCACTGATCGATTACAAGAAACCGGGTATCTACCAGGATATAAAGGAGGATGTCATTGCATTGCAGCCTGATTTGCTTGTAGGTTCTTCCATGGGTGGTTACTTTTCTTATACCCTCGCAAAAGAACTGAATATCCCTGCCGTATTGTTCAATCCCGCATTACATAGTCGAAGCATGCAGCCCGATATGCAAGGCAACGAAAGTGCAGCATATAAGCCAAAGATGTGTCTTATTTTTGGCGAAAAAGATGAGATCATTGATCCATATAAGACTATTGCTTTGATCGCTCCAGAAGGCTACGATGCTGGAAATTTTGTAATGTTACCACACGGCCATAAAACAGATTTTGCGCTTTTTAAAAAAGCTGTGGGGGATTTCATTCATAACAAGTTCTTTTTTGTTTCTGAC
>JBMOJB010000044.1:0-22434 GCA_049316985.1 Saprospiraceae bacterium
ACTACTTTCCCATCAGGATCTATTAAAATAAAACGTGGAATTCCATTAATTTTGTATTGCTTTACAAAATCCGAATTCCAGTTGTTGTCAGCCAGCAATTGAATTCCACCCATTTTCTTGTCTGCAATCATTGCCTTCCACTTGACCTTTACCGCATCCATACTTCCACCGCCTGTTCTTCGGGGATCATCGACAGAGATACTGACAAATTCAATATTTTTTCCTTTATAGCTTTCTTCCAATTTTTTCAAATTGGGAATTTCTGCCTTGCAAGGTCCACACCAAGTCGCCCAAACGTCGACATAGACATATTTCCCCCGCAGGTCTTTCAAGGACGTTGTGCCTCCTTTGTAATTTTCATAATTGTTGAACTCCGGAGACGGGCTACCCGTGGGTAAGTCTCTTTTCAGTTGTGTTGCTGAAAAATAGTAGCGCTTCTGCTGGGTTATATTGTTGCCGGAATATTGCACCAGCCACGACAAAGCATCTGCATCAAGATTCTTACTTGTATTAAAAAAGTGATCAATTTTCTTTTCTGCTTTGTTGAAGGCTTCTGCTAATCCCAAAGAATCAAGTTCACTTAATTCTTCTTCGTCGAGGAGTTTTTCTTCTAACTTAAAAAAATCTTTCCAGCCATTGGTGTTTTCTGATCCTATGCCGGAGTACTTACTACTCGCAGAAAGATCTTTGGCGTCCAACATCACTTTAATTTCGAAACCATTTTTTAAAAATAAATAGTCGTATTGTCCAGCCGCAATAATTACATGTGGACCGGGTGCGACCTTCATCGAATCTCCAAATGTGCCATCTTTTTCAACTTTGAACTTTTTCGTATAACTCTGATTAATGTTCTTGATAACAATCGAGTCTTTGTCATAATTGCTGATTTTACCCGATATATTAAGATAATTCTTGTTTTGAGCAAAAGCCATCAGTGAAAAAAACGCAAAGAATGGGAGCAAAAATACATTTTTCATATTATAAATATTTTTATATAATTTTATTTGGGTCAAAAATAAATAAAATTAACGCATTGTCAACTTTCATACGGCATATTTATAATTTTTAGGAAGATGCAATTAGACAAATTGACTTTAAAATAGGATACCAAGCATTCTATAGGTAAAAAGAAAGTACATCAATTCAGATATGAGGTTGTAAATTTTGCCACAGCATGCTAATTAAGAAAAACAGCTTCTTTTTTTGTATAGTTATAAAAACTTCCCTACCTTGCCACCCATAAATAGTTAAGTATGGAAGTGAAAACAATGGCTGCATTTTTGGCAGAAAACAAGGAGCCCGAGGTATTGTTTTGGGTAGGCTGTGCCGGAAGTTTTGATGCCAGGGCACAAAAAATCACGGTTGCTTTTTCTAAAATCTTAAATGAATGCGGTATTTCGTTCGCCATACTGGGGAATGAAGAAAGTTGTACCGGCGACCCGGCAAGAAGAGCAGGTAATGAATTTGTTTTTCAAATGCTTGCATTGAAAAATATTCAGACCTTGAACATGTACAATGTAAAAAAGATAGTAACTGCCTGTCCGCATTGTTTCAATACAATCAAAAACGAATATCCCGCACTTGGTGGCACCTATCAGGTAGTTCATCATACCCAGTACCTCCAGGAATTGATACAAGACGGCCGTTTGAAAATAAAAGAAGGAGGTATTTTCCAAGGCAAGAAAATCACCTACCACGATTCGTGCTACCTGGGTCGCGCCAACGGAGTGTTTGAAGCACCTCGCAGTCTGTTGGAAAGCCTGGATGCAGACTTGGTTGAAATGAAAAGAAGCAAGGCCAACGGACTGTGTTGTGGAGCTGGTGGTGCACAGATGTTTAAAGAAGATGAACCTGGTGACAAGCGCATCAATGTTGAGAGAACGGAAGAGATTCTTGCAAGCAATGCCAATATCGTTGCAGCAAATTGTCCTTTCTGCATTACGATGCTACAGGATGGAATGAAAGCAAAAGACAAACAAGATGAGGTAATGGTGTACGATCTAGCTGAATTGATTTTGTCTAATTTGAAAATTTGAAAATTTGATGATTTGATGATTATCGTATTTCGACTATCGTCGAAATGAACTATTTTTAGTAGGCTGCCTAACGGCAGTTTTTATATATGCAAATGCATATTTGATCATTGTTACCTTAACACATCACTCTGATTTTGCAAAATAAGATACCAAAAAAACCAAACAATTAAACAGTCCAACCGACTAACCGACTAACCGACTAATAGACCAGCTGACCAATTGACTAAACAACTAATGACTAAACAACTAATGACTAAACAACTAAACAATTTGTCGAAAGACAAATTACTAAACAACTAAACTGTCCAACAGACCAACCGACCAATTGACTAAACAACAAATGACTAAACCGACCAACCGACTAATAGACTAACAGACTAATAGACTAATAGACTAATAGACTAATAGACTAACAGACCAATTGACTAACAGACCAACCTATGATAAAGATTTTCCACAGCAGCCGACCTTTTGAAGCTAATGAAGCTGCATCCATTCAAGAAAAAATTAATGATTTTACTGCTACATGGTCGAGTCACAACAATCAGCTCGCAGCTAATGGAAAACTGCTGCACGACAGATTCGTTGTGCTGATGGTAGATGAAAGCAGGCATGGTGCAAGCGGATGTTCAATAGACAAAGCCATGCATTTTATCCAAGATCTTGGAGAAGCCTACCAGGTTGATTTTTTTAACAGATACCTATTTGCTTATCTGGATGGCTCGCAGGTGGTTAGCGTCTCAAAAAATGATTTTGTTGAACGCTATCATAGTGGTAAAATTACGGACGACACAGTGGTGTTTGACACTTTAGTCGCCAATCAAACCGACTTTGAAGGCAGTTTTCTAAAACCGTTGAAGCACAGCTGGCACCGAAAAATGCTATAAAAAATTCGCAGCAAATACTTTATTTTACACCGCTATTTTGGTTCTAAAACCTCATTTTAGTGACATTTACAATATGCAACCTACTGCATATAGCGTAGATAACACAAGCTTCAAATTGATATATTTCAATAACTATCCGACAATATTCTGTTGATACATAAATTTCGAAAATTCGTAATTTGATATTCCAAATTTGTAATTGAAAACATTTTTTAGATTTTTTGAAAATAATTTACATAACTTTTACATAATAATTAAAATAACTATTTATATTTGTCAGATTAATTGTCATTCATTATTTATGTAAACTTTTTTAACTAAAATATTCATTTATGAAAAAACTAATTTTCGCAGCATTATTATTCATGGGCCTTAACGCTGAGGCGCAGTACAATGTTTCTTTTGTTAAACCCACTATCGATGGCAACAAGTTTCGTGTGACTTTACAGATGAGCGCAGTTAAGAATTTTGCTATTGGATCTAACAATTTGCGTTTCAACTACCCTGTTGAAAATCTGGCTAATCCGGTTATCGTATCTGATGCATTTGCTGACGCAGCTTTCAGAGCGACAAATTTGGTAGGATCCAACCTTGAGAAGGGATTGTTGACAGTAAATACTGCATATTATGGAAAAACCAAAGCAAACATCCTTCCAATCAGCAAAAAAGGAACTGATTTGGTTACTTTGGAATTTGATATCATTAAGCCTGCAGATAAAATTGACTTGAAATGGAGAATTAACAATTTCCCTAAGACTGCAATCGTTGGTGATGACAAGAAAACTGCTATTATTGCTACGGCAACTGAATTGCCAGTAAAACTTACTGCTGATGTTAAAACTTCTACAGTAAAGAATAATAGCTTCGGTTTAAATATTTCTCCTAATCCAACATCTGATGTTGCTAATCTAACTTTTGAAAGCACAAGTGCACAGACAATGGAATTTGCTCTTACTGATGCTGCCGGAAAAGTAATTAACAACCAGACTTTCGCAGCTGTAAAAGGACGCAATATGTTTACTTTTGACATGAAGAACCTTGCAAGTGGTATTTACTATATCTCTTGTGCAGAAAATGTAGAATTCACTCAAAAAGTAATCAAGCAATAATTCTATAACTTTACTTAGTAAAAAAGCCTATCATTTCAATTGAAATGATAGGCTTTTTTTTGTGGCTGGGATTCCTCAACGTATTAATCTACCTGGGCAGTGCCGTACAACAACGATAATCAGTTGCTATAAATAATGAATCCCTTCGGGATTAATTTAAAAACAAAGTTTGTTAGTTTGATTCCGAATCAGAAGCATTTACATTTGTATAGAAATTCATAGAAACAATCCTGCCACCTGGGGTATAATACGAACAATGCCCGCAACTTTTTGCGGGCATGAAACGAATTTTACAATCCTTTTTTAAACCAAAACTTACACATTGAATTAAACTGCAATATGTGTGCCAATTTTGAAGGATTAACTATTTTTGTACGATATTACTCAATAATTATAAAGTAAATATGAATTACTACTTTATTACATATGAATATCAATCCTGAATGAGATCAAAATGAAACTTCACTTCATCGATAATTGGGTAATTCATTATCAGATCCGTATTTTTCAAAATGATAGTAATGGAAATCGTTTCGGATTTATCTTTTTCTTTACTATCGAAATGCGTGATGATCTCTCCCTTTTCACCCGGCTTGATTACTTTAGTCGTCCAGTCTAATGTCGTACAACTGCAAGCCGTACACATATTTATTTCTACATTTTCTTTACTAATGTTGGTAAAGCGATAGGTATGATCTCTGGTCTCCCCTTTCTTCACTTTACCATATTCTACAAAATCCTGATCCCATTTTAGCATTTCTCTTGCCCAATTACGGGGTTTGGGCGTTTCAGCTACGGGCATTGGCTTGGTAGTCTGAGCGGTACAAGACATCAGTAAACATAAGAAAAAGAAACTAAAAGTACTTATAAATGTTATTTTCATACGATTCAATTAAATAAATATATATTTTATTTTACATTTGTGTAAACTCAATCTGTTTACAAAAGTATGTACTTTTAAAATCAAAACCCTTCATTTAACAGAACTTTAAATAATCGGAAATGAACATCACAAAATTGTCAATCTGGCTATTCGGGATAATATTACTTTTCTCTTCATGTGCTGTGTTTAATGGCCATAAAAAAGAAAAAACCGCAGTTCACTCTGAAAGTAAAATGGCTCAGACGGTAATCACAATTGCCAAAGAAAAAATGGGATCACCTTATAAATTTGGCGGAAAGACAAGGGCAGGTTACGATTGCAGCGGACTCATCTATTCTACATTTGAAGAGGTCGGCATTAAACTACCTCGCACGTCAATCGAACAGGCAAGTGTTGGCAAAGAAATTGCCTATGACAAAGTCCGGCCCGGAGATCTTGTATTTTTTGCAACAAAGAAAAGTGACAATAAAATTTCGCATGTGGGTTTGGTAACTGAGATAATAGATCCCGGCGAGATACTATTTATTCATGCAGCTAATACCGGAGTAAAAGAAGACAATCTCCGCGCAGATTATTACCGTAGAACTTTTATTACAGCCCGAAGAACATTTTAGGCTAAATGAAGTAGATTTGTCTGTTTGCAGGTTTGTAGGTTTGCAAAATGATTATAGTTTAAGTTCTTTGCTGTCTACCGGATCTGGTCGGCAACATTGAGCCACATTTTAAAAATAAATAGAGATAAATAATGATAAGGAAAATCGTGTTTGTATTGTTAACAAGCAGCTGGGCTTTTAATAGTGTAGCGCAGAATAATTCATACTTTCAACAAGAAGTCAACTATAAAATCAATGTAAATCTGGATGACAACAAACACCAGCTTTCCGGTAATATTGAAATTGAATATATCAATAATGCACCCAATGCTTTGACTGAAATATGGATGCATCTCTGGGGAAATGCGTATAAAAATCAGCAGACCGGTTTTGCAAAACAGCAACTTGTTGCGAATAAAAATAAATTTTTCTATGCAAAGGAAGAGGACAAAGGATTCTATTCCCGCATTGATTTTTTGACCAATAATGCAAAAACAAAATGGGAATGGGACAAAAACAACCCCGATATTGCCATCATTCATTTGGATAAACCACTGCAGAGCGGAGAAAAGCTGCTGATCTCCACTCCATTCGACCTGAAGATTCCAGCTTCTTTTTCCCGCCTGGGCCATGTTGATCAAAGTTATCAAATTACCCAGTGGTATCCCAAACCGGCAGTGTACGACAACAGAGGATGGCATGCGATGCCCTATTTAAATCAAGGCGAATTTTATTCGGAGTTTGGCTCTTACGATGTTAGTATTACACTACCCGAAAATTATGTAGTAGGTGCTTCCGGTGTACTACAGAATCCTTCGGAAGTTCTTTTCTTACAATCCAGGATTGAAAAAACAAAAGCTATCCTAGATACTGCTAAAAGTGTGAGCAAAAAGCAACAGCTCATTCCACCCTCTGCTGCTCAAACGAAAACTATCCGCTATATTGCTGATAACGTCCATGATTTTGCCTGGTTTGCGGACAAGCGATTTTACGTGACCCATGATGTAGCGATCCTGGGAAGTGGGAAAAAAGTAGATTGCTATGCAATGTTTACTGATTTTGAACGAAACCTTTGGACTAAGGGAGCTTTTTACGTGAAAAGGTCTGTGGAATACTATTCAAAGCATGTAGGCGAATATCCTTACCCGCATGCAACTGCTGTTCAGAGTGCTTTAAGCGCAGGTGGAGGCATGGAATATCCCATGATTACAGTAATTGACAAAGCCGGAAGTGCAAAAAGCCTCGACATTGTCATTACCCATGAAGTAGGCCATAATTGGTTTTACGGAATACTGGCTTCAAATGAAAGAGAACATCCCTGGATGGACGAAGGCATGAATTCGTTTTATGAAGAAGCATACACCAAAGCTTATTATCCGAAGTTAGATGAAAAAAAAGCAGATAAGAAGAAAAAGAAATCTTTTAATCTCGGAATAACCGTTGATGAAGGACTAGAGGATCTGGCGTATCAATGGATGGCTCGGAGAGAAATGGATCAACCGTCAGAACTGCATGCCGCAGAATATTTAGGAATTAATTACGGACTGATTGTTTACAAAAAAACTGCCAAGAGTTTGTCATTGTTGGAACAATATGTGGGACAAGACAAATTCAATAAGGTGATGCAATCTTATTTCAGTCTTTGGAAATTTAAACACCCTTACCCGGAAGATTTCAAAAAAATATGGAAAAACGAAATAAAAGACCGGGATTTGACGTGGTTTTTTGATAAATTGATTAATACCACAGAAAATACAAATGCGTCAATTCGATACAATAATGCCGGTACGCCTAATGCAGCAAGTATTCCACTAATGCTAAAAGTGAAAGGAACTTCAGTTCCAATACCGGTGAATGGTATTAAAAATGAGCAGGTAGTTGAAACACAATTATTTACAATTCCTGCAGGTAAAAATAAAATGCCGATTAATTTCCCGAAAGGAAACTACGATAAAATCGTAGTCGACTATTATCGAATCTTGCCTTCAAAATATCGAAGTGCGAATTTGAACGAAAAAGGTAAACTACCTTCGAAGTACTATCAGCCCAAAATTAAAGCCTATAATCTGGTGGAAAACCCGGATAGACCTTTTTCAATTGGACTACTTCCTGCCTTTTCATATAATCATTATGATAAAGGTCAGCTTGGAGCAGTCTTCTATTCGCCTTTCATACCGCGAGCAGCCAACACTTATGCTTATATAATGCCATTGTACTCGTTTGCTCAGAAACAATGGAATGGCAACCTTGCGGTATACCATGCAAAATATTTCAAAAAGGCTAAAATCCACAAATTAGATGGGAATCTTAGTGCCAGAACTTATTCTTTCAACAATGACTATAATTATAATGCCAATAGCCGATATTTCAGGTATCAAGCCGGTAGCAGTATTGATTTTAGAAAAAAATCTGCTAATGATCCTCGGACACATAGTATTGCTGCTCGTATCGTTAGTGTAACGGAAAAAGAACCAATAGGAATAAACTTCATCGAAAAGCAATATAGAGATACCAGTTCAAATTATGCAGTTGGAGAACTGAAATATACCTATAAAAATGAGCAATTCCTTAAACCGGCCAATTGGACTGTTACAGCCCAGTATGGAAAAGGTTTTGCGAAGATTTTCAGCAGTTTTAACCAAAAGTTTGTGCTGGAGCATAAAAATGAAGCCTTGTACGTTCGCGCATTTGCCGGAACCTTTATATCCTATGATAATCCTACTATAAACGTTAGTTTTAGAACCTCGGGAAGACCAAGTCAATTCAATACGGATTATATGTATGACCAATTGTTAATGGCAAGATCATCCGGTGCACCCAGATATTACTACCCTCCCGTTGGTGACAAACTGGATCTGAGGAATACCGTCGGGGGATCTTTCTACTCACAACAGTTATTTATGCAGGATGGCGGTCTGAAGACCCTCGGTTCAGGGTTAATTTCCGATAAGTGGATGGCTGGCGGCGGATTGGCCTATGACCTTCCCCTATCATTACCGTTTCGAATCAGGCCCTACGTTGATATTGCCTTGGTTCCAGAAAATAACAAAATTAATTCTAACTGGAGTGCAGGAATCGGTGCCATATTAATACCGGATATCTTTGAAATTTACTTCCCAATACCATATCGCGACACAGATGGTTGGCGCACACTCGAAAGCAAATCTATATATTACGATAAAAGGACCAATTACGTTCAAAAAATCACATTTGTGTTCAATATAAATAAATTGAACCCTTATCAAGCACTAAGAAATTTGAAATTAAATATTTGATGCTTTAAATATTCCGCAACTAAGTGCATTCTAATACATATTGGTATTGACATAAAAACTGACTTAATGAAGCAACACCTTTCTGCACTTGGTACGACGATTTTGATTGTCTTCTCTTTTTTCAAGCTTAACGCTCAGTTAAAAGCAGATGACTATTTCAGAAGTGGACAATATGCAACTGCAGCGAAAATGTTTGAAAAGAATCTTGAGAAAAAAGACAATTCAAATATAAAATCCAAACTTGCTTTTTGCTACAGGATGTGTAATCAGCAGGCTCGTGCATTCGAGTTGTACAGTGAACTAATTTCTGCTAAGCAGGTCAAACCAGAAATCTATTACTATTTTGCTGAATCTTTGGTGCAGAAAGAACTGTACGATAGCGCAAGGGTTTGCTTTGCCAAATACGCAACGCTTGAGCCTACGGATCCACTAAATGCATCCATAGTTTTGCAAAATTTGGAAGAAATAAAGCACATTACGCCACTTTTTCCACAAGCAGTTTTGCTTCCATTTTCACAAAATAGTCCGCAAGATGACAATTCTGCGATACGCTATAAAAATTCTCTTGTTTTTACCTCTGACCGCAATCTTGGTTTCCAGCTGCTCAAAGAAAAATCGGATGCTACCGGACGGGATTTTCTGAATATTTATACTTGCGAAATCCTGAATGACAGTATTTTTCAACCGATTGCCTATTTTACTAAAAACATCAATCAAAAAAATTCCAATACCGGAGCAATCTCATTCACTGCTGATCTTAAAAGGGCATATTTCGAACAAAACAGCCCCACAGCGGCAAAAAATGGCACCTATCACATCAAAATATATACAGCTGAAGCGGAAGGAAATGGATGGAAAAACATCGAAAAATTACCTTTTTGCAACGATGAAATGAACTATATGCATCCTGCCATTTCGCCTGACGGGAAAGAGTTGTTTTTTGTTAGTGGCAAACAAAATAGTAAAGGCCGGGCCGACCTATTTTCAGCGACATTACAAAAAAATGGCAGCTGGAGTTCCATCCAGAATCTCGGACCTATTATCAATACTGCATTTTCTGAGGGATTTCCGTACATCGACCATAGCGGAAAATTATATTTTGCGTCGAAAGGACATCCGGGTTACGGTGGATTTGACTTGTTTGTTTCAGAAAAAGATAGCAGCGGGAACTGGAAAAAACCAGTTAATTTGGGAAAACCCATTAATTCTCCCTTGGACGATATTTCTTTTTGCTTTTTCAAAGAGAGAAATTCCGGAGCATTTAGTTCCGCACGAAACGGTGGTGATGATGATATCTATTTTTTTAGGCATAAAGACAGCAGTTCAGTGTTTGGTTTGATTCAAAACAAAGTCATTGTTAATCAAGAGCCTAAAGGAAACCAGGAAAAAATGACGATAGATGCTGCCAATCACATTGCACTGGAACCGGCGCAGATGGATCTTTGCAGCTTATTTCAATATTGTACATTTGAACGCTTGTCTGAGCTACTCAATCAAATTCCTGATAGTTCCTTGTTGAATAAAACCTGGATACTAAGCGATGTTGATTTCAGGGAAAATAAAATTTCGACCGATAGCCTAAGTTTACTTCAGCTTGACGAACTTGTTGCACTGCTTCTTCAGCATGCTTTTCAAGTACAAATCAATGTGCATTGCTTTTCGGCAAATGCTCTAAAAGACAACCTCGCCAACAGCAGAGCCAGAGGTCAGCAGCTTAAAAAGCACTTACAACTGAAAGGAATTGCTGCTGAACGAATCAAAACAAAAGGTATGGGAGCCGCCTATCCAATTTGTAGCGGGAAAGACTGTGCTGTGTTCGGAAACAAAGAAAAGAAGGTGAATGAAAGAGTAGAACTGGTAATTACATCACTCCGTTTTCCATAGTTACTTTGCAGTGATCATCTTCGATGACAAAATGCATAGGACGATGGTCTTTGATCCAGGTCAAAATTGTGTCTCCCAATAATTCTTTTCTCCAGCTTTTAGTAAACAATTCATTCATTAAAAGTTCGTTTTCAACGATATCACGCAAGGAGGATTTAGGAAGCACCAAGCTATGGGCAATATTTTGCTCTAAACAACGGGAACGAATCAATAAGTGGAGAAAATCAAAAGATAAGACCTGCGTCGGAGTTTCTTCCTCCATCTTGGGAAGTTTTTCAAACAGTACCTTCTCCTCTTCAGTAGGTCTACTTTGATATAATTCATTAAACGTATCCCAGTTTTTATCCATGAGTTTATCGGAAATCATCCGATTGTGTTTCAATGCAGCTTTTCCTTCATGAATGTTTTTTACTATCATACCAATTGACTTTGAGGGAAGCATCATTTCTTTCGAAATATTGCGTTTTTCAGCTTCAGCTCTTCTCCAGGCAAGCAAGCGCACCAAGAAAATCTGGTCACGAAATGCCAAATTGTGAAGTAAATTACTTTGAAGGGCTTCTTTAAGCGGATTTACTTCATAGTAATCCAATTTTTCCAATTTGGATAATTCGTCCTTCAACCAAACGAGACGATTTCCTTCTTCCAGTTTTTTGGACAATATTTCCCACAATTTTGGAAGATAAATTACATCATTGATGGCGTATTGCAAGTGTTTGGGATTCAGCGGTCGCAACTCCCAATCGGTAACAGTAAATCCTTTTGGAATTCTGACTTTTAGTTCCCTATCTGCGAGTTTTTGAAATGAAATCGGATAAGTAGTGGTCGTAAAAGCAGCAGCCACTTGGGTATCGAAAATATTTTTGGGTACAATTCCAAACAGATTATTCAGTAGTCGGTAGTCATTATCACCCGCATGTGTGATCTTTACAATTTTGTCATTTTCGATAAGTTGCAGAAAAGATCCGATATCCTGTAATTGAATGGGATCTATGATATAAGAACCAAATTCCGTGACCACCTGAATCAGGCACAACAAAGGGTGATACCTTTTTTCACCGACGAATTCGGTATCGAAAGCCATCCAGCTAATACGCTGGTTTTGTTTAATAAAATCCTGAAGTTGTTTTTCTGTATCTATATAAGTAAAATCCATAAATAATATTTGGCCCTATGTTGATTTGTGCGGGTAAACGAGCTATTGAAGCTTTATGTAATTGTAATTGAAAATTTGACTATTTGAATGCCTTTACCTAAGAGAACTTAACTAGCCACACAGAACAATATAGAGCCTATTTTTTTGATACAAACCGGATACATACACCAAATCAATCTACTTCAATTTTCATTGTCTCCTCTTGGTTCCTGGTTGCATTGAGCGTCAATTTTTGTACTTTTTTGCCGTCATTCACACTGATTGCAGCAGTATTAGGTTCTCGCTTTCCAAAACTCTCCACATGTGCGGTGATAAAATTTTCACCTTTTTCCAATTCAAAAACGAATTCCTGTGGTTTTGTAGTGAGCAAAATATTGGGGTATTTATTGACTCCATTGACGTATATAGAGATAATATCACCATCCTCGATTGAACTGTCCCACACTTTCAATGTAATTTTACGATTACTCACGCCAATTGTTTTGTTTACAACCGTTTTTCTTCCTTCTATTTCCGGTGGCAAACTACTTTTTACTTCAACTTTTTCTGCTGTCTTTTCACTTAGATCTTCGATTTTCGGCGCATCATTATTTGCTGTGCTAACCACTGGTTCTGCTACCGAGGGCTTCTCCGGTTCTTTTGTTTTATTTTCCTGCTTTTTCGGCGGCTCAGGTTTTTTCTCTTCATCACAAGGCAGCATACAGGTACCGAAAAAACGAATCGAAAATCCTTCACCTGCGGACGTGACATTGCTTACCAACAGTACATAAGCCTCTCCTTCTTTTACATTCAGTGGCTTCAGATACCCATTTTTGTCTCCACTACAGCCTGCATCTTCGCTAATGTCCTTTTCATCGTCGCGAAGTCCGGTCGCACCCATGCAAAAACTGGGATAAACTTTATCTCCTGCGGCCATACATCTAACTATTCGCTTTGAGGAACAATCGCCATCACCCAGTTTGTAGACCACAAAATCAATATCGTCATCGTATTTGGATGGGCGAATCGTAAACTTCAGGCTGCCGCTCTTTGCTATTTTAAACTTTATCCAAACGGAATTCATTTCAGCATTTCCCTTGACATCACCATTCTCGAAACAAGGGGTGGGAAAAGCTTCAAATTGATCTCTTCCTTCTCCATTTGCTGAAGCAAACTCTTGTGTCCCTTTTTTACAAATTTCTTTGGCTTTAATGCAATCAGCGTACCTTTGTGTCCACGCGTAAAAGGGTAAGAAAAACAATCCTATGATCGTCAATAATCTATAAATATACATCACAACTTACTTTAATAATTTTACAGTTTTAAATCGCTCTTTTGAATTGTAAGAATCGTTGAGTTTATAAGCTTACTTGCAATTTTAAAATTTACCAAACATGTCCACAATGGGTAGACATGCAATAGCGAATTCTACCTTCTTTCGAACGCAAAAGTAAGTTATTATTTACAAAAAAAATGAGCTTTAACGATGCCTTAACGTAGGCAGAAATGATTTTTAATCTTCTGTAAATATCGAAATTCCACCCGACTTCTGCCATGGAACAGGAAAGCCACAGCCGTTGATGTTTGCGTTGATTTGCCAGAAGAAAGTACCGTAATTGAATGACTTTCCGCGGAATGTCCCGTCCCAGCAATCGTCAGTTTTGTTGGTTCTGAACACTTGATTTCCCCATCGGTCGTAAACAATTAAATCATAAGTCAACACATCAAAACCCAGAAATGGTTGAAAACATCTATTAATAGGATTGGGACTTAGGGGATTGATGATATTAGGTGCGTAGTAACTTGCATTTTCGACCCTATCAAAGCGATCTTTCACTTCTATGTATTTTCTTTCGGAAAAACAAGTGCTTTTCACTTCGACCCAGGCCCTTTCACTGTGCATAAAATTATGTTTAGGTCCTTTGACACCATCATGCCACAAATAAGTAGCGGCGGTAATTTCGGGGTCATCTATTGTCGCGTCAATCTCCAATGGTTTTTCATAGGAACAGAAAGAAAACTCCTGTAACAAATTCCATTGAGGGGTAGGCTTTTGGGCTACTTCAATGTTTAATTTTGTCGAGCACCCATTTGAATCGCTGACCTTAATACTGTAGACTCCACTCTTCAAATTGGGTATTTCAGTATTAGTAGAAATGTATAAATTATTAACATTTATACCGTATGGAGCAACTCCACCACTAATTTTATCTAAGTAAATCACCCCGTTGGACTCATTTGCACATGACATTGTCGTCCGATATGCAAAAACTATTGAATCTGCTTTCCGGACAGCAACTGAAAGGGTGTCTGAGCATCCATTTTGATCCCAGTAGCTTTTCAAATAATATACACCCGCATTTTTGAATCCCGGCGTCATATTGTTTGCAATCGACTTGCCATTGCTCGTCTTCCATTCAAATTTAGCATCAGCAACTGAACAACTTAATTCCGGATATAATATTGGCGAGTTACAGGTAAGTTGGTATGACTTTTTTCCGCTAAGTTCGGGTTTTCGAAAATCAGCACTAACTTTGACACTATCTGTCGATGAACACACTCCCCTTTTGATGTGAAAAAAGTACACACCTGCTTCATTGACTACCGGATTAAGTTGAGTGGAAAATTGCTTGCCTTTGGCATTTTTCCATTCAAATTGGTACTCAGAACCCGGAAACACAGCTTTCAATTTAGTACTTACTTGCTTACAATTCAAACTTACATCAGCTCCCGCATTTGCTGAAATCGAAACTCTATTGTCTTTGACATGAATTGTGTCCGTGCTTAAACAAACTCCTTTAAAAATGGTATAAATGTATTTTCCCGGTGCACATACTTTGATGGACGTCTTATTTTCTACCAAACCAGCCGGTCCATACCAGGTAGCCCCAAAACCCGGCCCGGGATTGTTTCCATTCAAGGTACGGCAATCAAAAATGCAACTAAGATTGGGAGATCCATCGACAGAAGCAAGCGGGATAAATTTTTGATTTTCAACGAGAACGGAATCAAAATACCAGGTTCCGTCAATTTTATAGGTTACCGGATAAATGCCAGCATCGCATACTTTGGGGTTTAAATCAGCAGATTGAAATCCCTTCGGTCCTTTCCAGGCAATCTGCTGTATCTTACTTTTTTTAATTTCTATTCTGACGCAAGGCTCGAGACAACTCAACACAAAGCGATTTGCTGCGGTTTGTGCGAAAAGCTCCGCAAAACCGAATAAGACTAAAAAAAATATGAATGAAGATTTTTTCAATTGTGGAAAGGTTGAAAAAATATTTAACTTACAATCAAAAATTTGAAATTATATAAACATTCCTACAAATGTACTGCCCTTTTGCTTAATAATCAAATAATTAATTAAAAATTATCGTATACAGTTCACTATTGGATTCCTTTTATCAGCACTTTGTAATTGTCCCAGCTTGCATCAGCTCTTTTCATTTCGAGCATTTCCAATAAGTTTACCTGCTGCGACTCATATTCAAGTTCAAGTTCCCGAACATTTGCAGCTGTTCTAATTTCGATAAGACCGTCATCCAGTTGCGAAAGACGCCAATTGTAGGTTGTCATGATTTTACGCATAATTTCGTTGTGAATTTCAGCAGCGTTGGTTCCTTCAATGTTGACAATTTCTGCCTCTTTGAAAGCCACTTTGTTTCTTGCCAGCATTTTCCCTTTATCTATAATAAAAAAAGCGGTGTAAGGCAGTGTATTTTCCTTGTATAATTCGGCATAAAGCGCCAACTGCAAATCTTCCCTGTTTTTTAATAGCTCCTTTTTGCTGCTCAATCCGGACCATTTCAAGTCTACAATTGCCTTTTCGTTACCTCTTTCAAGTACAAGGTCCAACTTGGCTTTAAGCTCTATACCATCTATTTGACCTTCAACTTTCTGCTCTGTTGCTAGTACTCTCCAATTGTTGTTATTCAAGACCGAAATCAGACTCCATGCGGCATACTTCAATCGATAAATTAATCGGGACTTTTCTTGTTCTCTACCATACATCAGAAAAGTAGCACCTTCTTTGAATAGAATATCCGGTACGCGGGTATCCATCCAAAGATTCAATTGTTGCTGGGTCATTGTTCCAAAATCTTCCATCAGCAGGAGCTCAAATACACGATGTGCAAGATTACCGAGCAAGCGTGCATCCTTAGATACACTCAAAATTGCACCGGGATTCAACCTGGCTTTATAGTTAAATGCCCATTTATAAGGAAAATAAAGTAGTTCTTCCAGACTAGTGGGTGACTCGTAGTTGCGATAGCTCTTTCTATCAGATAAGCCGGAAATTTCGATAAACGGCTGTGGGCTGCTTTTGACAATAAAATCGATTGGCCGGCGGTCTTGTAATTTAAAAAAAGAGCCAATGTTGGCTTTTGACGTGTTGTATTCATCCAAATCAAAAACTAAATCTTCAAAATTCTCAAAAGTTGAGCTGATGTATCCCATTAACGGACTATCAAGTGTCATTTTCCCTTGTACAGATGCCGGAACCAGCAGCAAAAGTTGTTGCTGTGCAGCGAAAACGGTCCGATTGCGATGCTCGATTTGTAAATCATTCCATTTTTTTCGATTTTCCAGGCGACAATCCTTGTTTTCAAGATAAGTGATTTCTTCATCGTACCAGAATTGAAGCGGCATTTTCTGCTCGTGATCTGTGAAATTCCACCACAATATTGCTTCAGCTTTGGATGCTATGGCTCCGCCCTGGTGCACAAAATCCAAAGAATCTACCTGCTTTTCTTCCAAAACCACCGGCGAAGATTTGTATATCGTCCTGATAATCCGCTCAAGCTCAAGAAAACCAAGTTCTTTTTCACTCATCTCTTTTAGCAACTCTGCAATTTTTTCAGCTTGCGAAGCCAGTACCAGTAAGGTAGATGATTTCTTATTTGAATATGTTTCAATCGCCCATTTACACAAGTATTCGTAGATTTCAATGATGTCCGCTGTAGGTACTTTGGTGTTTTGCTCATATCTTCTTCTTTCAAACCAGAATTGATATTGCTCTTTTATTTTTAGCAGATCTTTCTCCCTGCCGTTTTGATAGCGAACTGTCGATTTTTCCCAGAATTCATGAATTCTGGCCGCCCAGAGTTGTGAATAGATACCCGGTTTCTCAGACATAACCTGAGAAATCAATTGCGCCAGACGATCGTCAAAAGGTTTTACCGGCAGGGACAGAAATTCCATAATCCGGAAAGGATCGATAGGTTTCCATACGAAAACAGTTGCCAGTTTTAACAATTGAAGTGCTGAACGAGCAGAAGAAGCGGACCCAATACCCATTGCAGGCAGTCCCTCCATCACAAAAGCTGCATCCAGGGCCCGACTTGTTTCAGGAACGATGCACAGGGGGCGGAAGGAAGTATTCTCTTTCAATACTTTTGCCGTCCAATCGGCCAAATCGGTTTCTCTTCTTGCCCTTACTATTAAGATTGAGCCATCTACTTTAGCACGCAAATTGGAAACAGACCGATCGTGCAACATCTTTTGAAAGTTTCGCAGGTCGGTTTCAGCTCCAGACTCACAATTTTTAAAATCTGAACTAAAGGAGGATACGTACTCTATACCGTTATCGGAAAGTATTAAAATGACTTTTTGCCAGCAAAATGGAAAGCTTTCAAAAGGCTCATATAATTCTATTTTTGAAATTGGCAGTGAAAAACCGGGAAGCAAGTGCATGATCTCCGTCATGATTTCGGCATGACCCCTTGGCAGTTGGTAGTCTTTTTGATGCAGCAGCGCTTCTATTTGCGAAAAAGCCGCCAAGCGATCAGGAATTTTGTCGGTGGACAGCCCAAAATCATAACCTGCCAGTAACAACTCATCTCTTCTGATCAGCAACTCCTGCGCGGTCGAAAAAGCATCCGCTTCGAAAGAGGCTGCAAAAAACATTTCCTGATTGATTTGCAAAGCAGCCTGCACCGCTTTGCGGTAAGTTTCTACGCGGATATATTCCTTATCCTGGAAATTTTCATGTGAACCCAACCATTTGCTAAGTAAATCGAGGAATTTAGCGGGTCCAACGATCCAGCCTTCTTGCGTGGTCGAATATACCTGATCATCTAACTGTAAACCAAAATGCAGCGTCATCGTATAAATTTTTCTGTTGGCAAATATAAAAATAAATGTTGCTATATTGTTAAATGGAGCTATAGTCTGTCTAATATGTACAATTGCTTGTCCTGCAATTTCGATACATTCGTCCTTTGCGCTTCATTGACTTTATCATTGATTTAACGCAAATATGTATACTAACTTTATTGTTTACAATTTGTGATTTAAATTAAGCACACATTTCAAAGTATCGTAAAAAACGCTTTTTCCTGATTTGGAAGAATTTTACAATTGTTTAGTCGAATAAACAAATGAAATGCCAGGCAATCATTACTTTTGAGACATGAGACTCCCTTCCCTACTTTTTCTCAGGACTTACAGCAAAATCAGGTTGCTGCAACTTTATCGTCTATTTGCTACTGCAGGATGGGGTTATTTGTTGATATTGGCATTTATCGCCATGCTTGTTCTGCTTTCGATAATGGAAAGCATGCAAAAAAACCAACAGGTATATTGGGCATTTTTTCCCGTTTTGATGGCAGGCACCCTGCATTTCAAAAGAAAGGACCGCGATTGGATGTCACAACTGGAAACCAATCGTTTTTACCTTTACTTTATCGACAACTGGTTGATTGCCAGCCCATTTTTTGTACTCATTTTGATCTTTCAATCATTGACGACAAGTACACTTTCATTTTTATTAATATCTGTAATTGCCTTATTTCCAGTATATAAAAAAAGTGATTTTCTTAGTTTCTTCAGTTATACCTTCATTCCCTTGTATCTGTTTGAATGGAGAACAGGACTGCGCAAAAGTGGATTAAGCATTCCCATATTATTTTTACTGTCTATTATTGGATCAGCATTTGAGGGCACAATTATCATTTATACCCTTTTATCGTCATTGATGATTTCGACGTTTTACAATCACTGTGAACCGAAAGAATGGCTTGATTTTCCATTCAAGACCGGTAAAAAGATTACACAGCATGTATTCTGCTGGACCATCGTTATGAGTCCGCAGTTACTTTTACATATAATATTGCATCGCGAATTGTGGTACTTTAGCCTCATTTCCTGGTATTTTGGTGCTATGCTAATTACATTTTGCATTGTTTTTAAATATTCACTTTGGTCACCGTTCAGAACAGAAGTAGGCATCGATAGGGCTGCAAGTATTTTTGTGGGAATGATGTTGATTATTTTCACCTCCCCAGCCTGTCTTTTTGCTATAATTTATTACCAAATGAAAGCTACAAAAAATCCACAATTGAAAGAAAATGCTGATTATTAAAGAACTAAACTTTGGATTTTCGCAAAAAAAAATCTTAAGTGACATTAACCTTACCATTGAACCGGGTACGATCCACGGAATTCTTGGATTGAACGGAGCAGGAAAGACAACTCTTTTCAGAACGATATTTGGTTCGTACCGGGCGGATTCCGGCATCGTATCCTGGGAAAACCAATCCTTAAAAAAGGCACAAGTTTCATTTCTTGAAACGGAAAATTATTTCTATTCCTATATTACCGGCATGGAATACATCCAATTGTGCACCGAAATGAAAGTCAATGACTCAGATATTCAAAACTGGAATTCGCTATTTGAACTTCCGCTACACCAGTTGACTGACAGCTATTCTACAGGAATGAAAAAGAAACTCGCTCTGCTGGCTGCTTTGCTTCAAAACCGGCCCATTCTGATTCTTGATGAACCCTTCAATGGAGTCGACATGGAAGCTTCAGAGCGGTTTTTCATCATATTAAACAAGCTGAAGCTGAGTGGAAAAACCATTTTATTGTCCTCGCATATTCTAAGTTCACTTTTGCATCTATGCGATAGAATTACCCACATAAAAAACGGAACAATCGAATTCACTTATGAAAAAGACTCCTTTTTGAGATTGGAAAATGAGATTAAATCGCGAATTCACAATCAAATGGAAAGCTCATTTGAAAAACTGGGTTGGACATAAGCGCTAATTCATAGATTCATTTAGAACTTAATTCGTTTCAACCATTTATAGCCTTCAAACCATATCACCGCTCCTATGCCAATCAGACAACAGGCTAATAGCTGATTGGGATCCAATACATCAAACCCAAAGAATATGGCCATCGGAGGCACAAATATTAGCATTCCCATCAGTATGTAAGTTACAAATATTATAATCGGCACCATGTTGTTCCGGTAGCGCAAAGTGGTAAAAATAGAATAATAAAAAGACCGGTTGCATAAGGTAAGTACAATATTTGAGATCACCAGTGTAGTAAATACCATCGTTCTAGTCACTTCTTCCGAAAAGTTCTTTTGAACTGCCATTTGGTAAACAAACAAAGTTCCGGCAGTAATCACGAGTCCCTGAACGATGCTTATCATGAGCTCAGACCAATTAAAAAAAGTTACCGACAGCGGGCGCGGAGCTTGCGACATCACATTTTTTTCCATTGGCTCGTTCTCGTATATGATCGAACAAGTCGGGCCCATGATCAATTCAAGAAAGATGATATGAATGGGAGAAAAAAGGTTGGGATAAGTCCAGGCCAATGCCAATGGCACAAAAACCGTCAGAATAATTGGTATGTGAATAGATATGATGTATTGTATCGCTTTTTTGAGGTTGGTATAGATCCGTCTGCCCATCGCTACTGCATCCACCATTTTCGAAAGGTCGTCATCAATTAAAATCAATGATGCCGCCTGCTTGGCGATCTCAGTGCCCTTTTTGCCCATTGCGATACCGATATGAGCGGCTTTTAGAGCAGGACCGTCATTTACTCCATCTCCTGTCATCGCTACAATCTGTTGATTGCCCTTTAAAGCATTGATGATACGCAATTTTGCTTCAGGAAACATCCGCGTATAAACATTGACATTCATTACAGTATCCTTCAATTCCTGATCGCTGAGCGCCATCAATTCTTTTCCGCTGATTGATTTCTCGTGTCCTTGAAAACCAACCTCCCGAGCAATCGATTGTGTGGTTAGTTCATTGTCACCCGTAACAATCTTTACTTTTATTCCAGCCTTGTAAAATTCAGACAGAACATGTTGGATGTGTTTTTTAGGAGGGTCGTAAAAAGCAATAATCCCTTTGAATTCAAATTGAAACTCCTGTTGTGTAGCGGGAAAATCATCACTTTCCCACTTAGTCTCTGCCACTGCCAACAAACGAAAACCACTGTTTGCCATGCTATGCATTTGATTTTTAATTTGCTCCAACTCCTCCTTTTCTAGGGAACAACAGTGTAAAATTGCTTCAGGTGCTCCTTTTGCGGCAATGATTCGGTCGTTTTTTTCATTTTGGAAAATATGCGTCATCATGGGCGGCTTTCCTTCAAGCGGGTACTCATGGAAAATGCTATATTCCTTCCGCAAATCGGTAATCGCCAATGAGACATACAAATTGTGAATTTCGACTTCCATAGGATCAAAAGGAATTGGCTCACTTGCCCACATCGCTAATTCCACTAATTCCTTTTCTTCTTTATTTAACTCATCATTTAAGCTACTGATCCTGTTGGCAGAAAATGCGTAAATACTTGCGATGCTCATTCTGTTTTCGGTAATCGTCCCTGTTTTGTCCGTACAAATTACAGTTGCACTTCCCAAGGTTTCGACAGTCTTCATCTGCTTGACTACAATGCCCATTTTCATTAATCGCCAGGCACCGATGGCCATAAATGTAGTAAAAGCAACCGGAATTTCTTCCGGAAGAATACTCATTGCCAGCGTCAAAGCTTTCAACAAACTGTCCAGGAATACACGGGAGCTATAGTAGTTTAATAAAAGTACAATCAGGAAAACGATGGCACCAATAAAAACCATTTTTTTTACAAAAGAATTGATTTGAAGTTGAAGCGGTGTTTTCTCTTCCTCAATTTGCTCCAAACTTTTTCCAATGAGACCCAGTTGGGTTTTATTCCCAATGGCATTCACTTCGGCAATTGCCAATCCGCTGCTAACCAGCGTTCCTTGAAATATCTGATTATTTCCTTCGTTGAGGTCTTTGGCAACTGAAAAGGACTCACCGGTCAGAATCGACTCATTGACAGAAAAATCATTGGATTGGACGATTTTTCCATCTGCAGCAATTAAGGTACCTTCTTCAACCATCAGAAAATCACCAATTACGAGTTCTTCGCTTTTGATTGCCAGCACCTCTCCGTCGCGGATCACTTTGCAAAACGGCTGCGTAAAATCTTTTAATTTTTCCAATGCATTTCTGCTTCTGGAATCCTGAAAGAGCGATATAGCAGCTACAATGACGATTGCTGCAGCGAGAAATAAACCATCATCATATTTTCCTGAAATAAAATAAATTGTAGCTGCTACGAACAACAATAACACCATTGGCTCTTTCACTATGCTCTTCAAAGCCTCGAGAAAGCCATTTTCTTTTTTATAATTGCTGACATTCATCCCATTTTGCACACGAGATTGCAAGACTTCTGATTGAGACAATCCAATAATCTTTGTATTTTTCAGCAACATAATGATTGTAAATTTTCTAATAACCTGAGTTCGATTAATTAGAATCTATATTTTTTTGGGAAGTGCGTAAA
>JBMOJB010000045.1:0-22223 GCA_049316985.1 Saprospiraceae bacterium
TATAAACTATCTGGAGTCACAAATATTAGATTATCAAATAAGCCGATTTCCGCTATTGAGTCATCCGACAGAATTTCACGGATTTATATTATTTCACTATGAATTAAACCTTGTGAGGGTCTATTTTGCCGCTAGCGACCAGCCTTGGCCACCTAAACCCCATGTAATTTTAGAAGCATTGAAAAATGATTTGAAGAACGGCTGGTCTTTCAAATACCATTTGCACAATCACTATGAACCAAAGTCTAATCACTATCTGGGCATACTAGCACCCAGTATCACGGATGTTCAGTATTATTTGTATTTAACAGAAGATTATAATTTAGAGCAATCTCTGATTAGCAATGGATTTCATACGGTTGAAATTCAGCGAGAAGAATTTCCGAAACTGAAATCACCGGAAAGCAATTGAACAAAAAAAAACTGAAGAAGCCCTTAGCGCTATTACGTAAACCCGAAGTTGTATCGCACTATTTTTGAACGGATAACCATAAACATGGTATATTTGTTCGGATTCGATTCTTGTATCCTTTTAAAATAATTTACTTTGTGCTAATGGCCTAGCTTTTTGATGAATTGAAATGCAATTGATATCAGTTCAGCTCCAAACGATGTATATTTGAGTACATTACTTGATGAAAAGGGAGTACAAATAGTAAAAAAAAGCAAAGAATAGGGACCAGCTTTGTATTTCAAAAGTTTTATGAACGTACAGTCTGTTTCGTTCAAACTATTGTTTTTGCGCTTAATTACTCCCAAACCAAACGGACAGGGTACAGGATTAAGATTATCTTTGGCTTTTGATATTGTGAAGGCCATAGGGGAGAGTTGAAGGTGGAGACGAAAGAAGGGGAGGGAACAACATTCATTATTATACTGCCGGTATAATGGTACATGATAAGTTAGAAAAAGAAAATGGACTATTTTAAAAGTAATTACAACAACATTGCTACATTGCTATTTGTGTTGACAATTTTGGTTGCTCATATTTTTTCAACCAACAATTACGACTGGACTAAAAACACCATTAGTGACTTGGGATCACAAGGTTACGACAGAAAATTAATAATGCAATTTGGCTTTTTAGGGTTTGGATTGCTATTATCAGCCGGGATTATTACCAACGGTTTGACTTGGCGGACAAGCCCCATCTTTGTTTATAGTTGCTGTGTTGCATTGACAGGTATTTTTTGTGCCAAACCATTCTTTCATTTTGACAATTATTCCGCATTACAAGCGACTATTCATGCTGCATTAGCGCAACTTGCGGGAGCAACTTTTACCCTTGGCATTTTACTTCAGTTTTTTTACGCTCCAAACAACAATGAAAAATGGATTCATTTCGTTTTCATAATTTTGGTAATGGGTCTTTCCGCCTCGTTCGGACTGCTGAAAAATTATCAAGGAATTGTTCAACGACTTTTATACATAGCTAGTTTTATATGGCTATTGAAATATTACAAACCTTAACAAATTAACAAAAAAATATGAAATTATCAAACAACAAAATTTTAATTACCGGCGGTGCAAGTGGAATTGGATTGGGTCTGGCTGAAAGATTTGTCCGGGAAAACAATACCGTGATTATATGTGGCAGACGTGAAACCGCACTACAAGAAGTAAAGGACAAATTCCCAACGGTGATAACCAAAGTTTGCGACTTATCAATAGAGTCAGACAGAATTGAACTTTACAATTGGATTTCAGAAAATCATTCTGACTTGAATGTACTTGTAAATAATGCAGGTATTCAAAATTGGATGACGATTTCCGATACTGAATTTTACCCAAAAACAGCAAATGAGATTAACACCAATGTTTTGGCTCCCATTCATTTGACAACCTTGTTTCTTAACTTAAAGGGCTTGGACACTATTATTAATGTAACATCTGGATTAGCATTTGTTCAGCTTTCCAAAGTTCCGGTTTATTGTGCTACTAAAGCATTTTTCCATTCCTTCACGCTTTCTTTAAGACATCTGCTTAAGTCAAAAGATATTGAAGTGATTGAAATGATACCGCCAGCTTTAAATACAGATCTTGGCGGTAAGGGTTTACACGATGGACAGCCACCTGTTTCAGATTTTGTGAATGCAGTTTTTCAACAATTGAAGGAAGGAAAAGTAGAAATTACGTTTGGTTTTAGTGAAATAATGGCAAAAGCTACACCTGAGGTCATCCATGCTACATTTAATAAAATGAACCCATGAGTGTTTTATAATTGACCAAAATAGAAAAACAAGGAATGGGTAGTATATAACACCTGAGTTTTTTTAATAACCTGAGGCAGACGCGATGAAAACGCTATCGGACGGGACTCTTTTCGCAGCTTGCAGAATCGCTCCAGATATATTGCCCCTATAAGCCATGAAGATTCGGGTTTACAGAGGCAATTGTGTGAGAGTGAATATTGGATCATGCTTTTGCCAGGTGCAATAAATGCAAATGGCATTTTCCATTTCGCACACTTTGTGGACTACACCATAGTAAGTTTGCCCATTAATTAATTTGAAATTCAGTTGGCGAATCAGCTCGATCGCAGCAATTATTTTTTTTTGGAGATGAGCTCCAATCAAAACGAAATTGTTTACATTCTCTTTACATTCGCGCTACACTGTTAATGATTACTTAATTTTGAGTTGATATCTTGAAAATATAGCAAGAGTAGTTTTGCGGCAAATTAAAACTACACTTGATAATGTTAAAAAATTACACTTACCGTACCAATTTCTATCGAATTGTTCTAATCTTTGCTTTATTTCATACTTTTTCAAACGCTTTTGCCCAGACCAACATAGCCGTCTGGAATTTTGAACCCTTGCAAGGTACTGTTAGCAGCCCTACAGCCAATATTGGAGCAGGAACAGCTGCTCTGGTCATAGGATCAGGAACAATCACAGGTGGTACCGCAACCGGGATGAGTGGAGAAGGTTGTGGCAATCAGATCAGCGGAACCTTTGCCTGGGCTTTGAATCCTTTTTCACCAGGAACCAGCAATGAGATCAACGGAGCAGAATTTCGCGTGAATACCACGGGTCAAAGTAATATCTCATTTGGTTGGGATATGAGAATGTCCAATACGTCACCAAATACTATCCGATTAAAATATTCGGATGATGGTGGTACGACCTGGAATGATTTTACAATGACAAATTCCAATACTACTTTTTGTCTGGGAACAATCAACAATGGAAAATTTGAAGCTGCCAATGCGAGTGGTGATTCTTATAGAAGAATAAGCGTGAATTTGTCTTCCATCAGCGCGATTAACAATAATCCGAACGTTAGATTCAGACTGTTGGCTTCACATTTTCAGTCTACCGGACAATATCGTCAAACCAATTCAAATACCACCGTTGCAACTGGCGGAACCTTGAGATTCGACAATGTGAGTGTAGTGGCTTTGCCTACTACTTTTCCATCGGTAAATATTTCACTAAGCGCTTCAACGGGAGCAGAAGCTTCTACTACTGCTATCACCATTACTGCTACAGCCAGCTCGCCTGTTACCGGAAATCAATACGTAAGTGTAAATGTTAGTGGTACAGGAATCACTGCAGGTGATTACAGCCTTTCAAAAACTACCATTACCATACCCAGTGGAGCGAGCAGTGGAAGTGCAACTTTTACAGTAGTAGATGATATCATAGTGGAAAGCTTAGAAACTGCGACTATTTCTCTGCTAAACCCTACCTGGGGAATTGCGCTCGGTACAACCAATTCGGCAGACTTCAGCATCGTCGATAATGATGCGATTCCCAATACAGCACCTGTAATTCAGTTGGATCCAAGTACCAGTAATTTTATTGATGGAGGAGCCATTATTACTGCCAATACGTTGGCAATTAATACTTCATTGTCGGATCCAAGTGATGCTCCGCAATATTCAGGAATTGTATTTGCGATCTCTGATGCTGAAACAGCGGCCAATATGCTTTCAGTAAGTGTAAGTAGCTCAAATATTTCTGTAGCACCACTTAGCAATCTGATATTGAGTGGTACCGGATCCTTGCGAACACTAAAGATCATCCCTGGAACCACCGGTTACTCAACTATTACGGTCACGGTTACTGATGGTATTGCAGTTTCAAACTTTACTTTAAACTATGCACTTTCAGCTGCGTCACTGAATCCAACAAGTACTCGTTTCCATGCTGGCGCTTCAGATGCATCCACTGCGATTGGCATTGATGCAAACTACATGTTTGTTGGTGACGATGAAGACCAGGCTTTGCGTTTGTATGACCGTCAGAATTCAGGTTTACCGGTTTCTGCTTTTGATTTTACGTCGCAATTGGGTATGAGTACAAGTAATATTGAAGTAGATATCGAATCGTCCATGCGCATGGGCAACCGTATCTATTGGATGGGTTCACATACCAATTCTACCAGTGGCGCCATCCGCCCCAATCGTTATCGGTTTTTCGCAACGGACTTATCTGGTTCGGGAGCCAATACAGTATTGTCCTATGTAGGTCGATTTGATGATTTACGTACTAATTTGCTTAGCTGGGATGCAGGAAATGCACATGGATTGGGTGCAGACTATTTTGGCCTTAATGCTTCAGCAGCAGCCGGAATCATACCGGAGGAGCCAAACGGTGCAGGCTTTAATATTGAAGCACTGACTATTTCACCACTGAATGATGCTGCTTACATCTGTTTTCGCGCTCCTATCGTGCCGGCGGTCAACAGAACCAAAGCATTGATCGTGCCTTGGCTAAATTTTGCAGCAATGGTCTCGGGAAATCCGACAATTGGAGCGGCGCAATTTGGTGCACCCATCCAACTCGACCTTGGAGGAAGAGGAATCAGAGAAATCAAACGCAATGCAAATGGCGAATATTTAATAATTGCTGGTCCTGCTGACGTGGCAACCGGAATTGCTCCGAAAGATTTTCGATTATTCACATGGACAGGAAACCCGTCTGATGATGCTATCTTAACCCCAACTAATTTGACAGCATTTCAGTCTCAAGGAAGTTTTGAAGGAATAGTAGATGTTCCTTCACCACTTTCGACGGGATCGGCTATGCAACTTCTGGTTGACAATGGTGATCATGTGTACTATAATGATGGAATCATCGCCAAAGAATTGGCACAAAACAACCATAAAAAGTCAAGAAGTGAGTGGGTAACTTTGACTATGCCAACTCCTTTTGTTCAATTGAAAGCAGTAGCGATGTTGCAAGGGCCATTCAATAGCAGCTCTAATAAAATGGAGGCCTACTTTACAAGCAACAATTTTTTCCCTTTGGTAGAGCCTTATTCTGCATTGGGATATACACAAATCGGGGGTGGATCTGAGAGCACGACTGTAAATGCACTGAGTATCGATCCAGCTAAAAAAGCCGTCGATTGGGTTCTATTAGAACTAAGAAGCGCAGCAGATCCAACGGTAATCATAGCTACTCGCTCCGGGCTTTTGCTGCAAAATGGTGAAATTGTTGATATTAATGGGGTAAGTCCATTGAAATTCAACAATTTGGCGGCAGGAAGTTATTATATAGCACTGCGTCATCGCAATCACATTGGCATTCGCAGCCAACAGACATTCGCATTGAGCACATCAGTGGTTTCGATTGATTTTACCGGTGCTACCGCGGTATTTGGTTCTGATCCGCTTAGTACACTTAGCAATGGACAAAAGGCTTTGAATGCCGGAGACGCGAATCGCGATGGATCTATTGATGCCTTTGATGGCATATTGTGGGAGCTGCAAAATGGTCTTTTTGATGATTATTCGTTGAATGCTGATTACAACATGGATGGCTCAATTGATGCCTTGGACAGCATCTCATGGGAATCCAATAATGGGAAATACGAAGAATTCAATTAAAGGAAAATCTGTTTGGTACTAATTTTCATTGTATATACTTAAGCTTCGTAAGTTGTTGATTCCGGGCCATTGTGCAAAAGAGCACAATGGCTTTTTTTAATAAAAACTTGACGTTAATTTTATTTTCAGTTCTTATTTAATTGTTTAATTTACAGTAAATTAACAAAATGAAAAGAGAGGTAGATGTTCTGGTTTTATCAGATCTTCATTTGGGGACATATGGGTGCCATGCAAGTGAACTTCTAAGCTATTTGAGTCAAGTTGAACCTAAAATGGTCGTTTTAAATGGTGATATTATTGATATCTGGCATTTCAATAAGCGGTATTTTCCTACTGAGCACCTACAAGTAATCAACTATTTCTTAAAAATGGCGGGTAATGGTACCAAAGTGTTTTACATAACCGGAAATCACGATGAGAAACTTCGGGAGTTTGGAAAATTAAAAATTGCCAATCTATTGCTTTGTAATCAATTGCAATTGGTATTGAATGATAAAAAGTGTTGGTTTTTTCACGGAGATGTTTTCGATGCTTCTGTAAATTATTCCAAATGGATTGCTAAACTCGGAGGATTCAGTTATAACCTCCTGATTAGGATCAACAAAATCATCAACAATTGCCGCTCCTATTTCGGCTTCGAGAAAATATCATTTTCGCAAAAAATTAAGTACAAGGTCAAAGAAGCAGTAAAATTCATTCAGAATTTTGAGGAACTTGCTGTGAAAGCAGCCTTACAGAAAGGAATGGATTACGTCATTTGTGGCCACATTCACCGTCCAATAATTAGAACAGAAAAATATTTCGGAGAGGAAATTACCTATTTAAATTCCGGTGACTGGGTTGAACACCTGACTTCTCTGGAGTACACGGATGGCAAGTGGTCAATCTATGAGCACGATCAAAACACGCCGATAATCAAGGCAGTACCCATAGAAGCGGATATTATCTCAACGTACATGGTATTTTCTTAATATTTGTCAAGGTTTTTTATCACTCAACTCAAATAAAGTCTTAAAACAAACTATGTGCTAAAATAAAATCAGTATGAAAATAGGAAAAAAAATTGCTAGTGCTGCATTTAACTACATCCACAACAACAATCTCGTTTATAATACTTGCTGGGAAGATCCATTTTGTGATCGGCAATTGCTGGATATCCAAAAAGATAGCAAAGTCGTAATGATTACCAGTGCGGGATGCAATGCCTTGGATTATTTGCTTGACAATCCTGCCGAAGTGCATTGTGTCGATATGAATCCGCGGCAAAATGCTTTATTGGAACTTAAGCTCTCTGCATATGGATTGGGTTCGTCTCATGAGGATCTTTTTCAAATGTTTGGTGAAGGAAGGCATGAATCGGCAGCTAACTATTATGCACAGGTATTGCGTTCACAACTTAACCCCTACGCACAGCAATACTGGGACAAGCACATCGGTTTTTTTGATGGAAAAGGTATCCGGAAGTCATTTTACCACCATGGTACATCAGGGATTATCGCATTTTCATTGAGCAAATATGTAAAATATAAACAAAAGTTTTTACACAAACTCAGAAAAATGATGCATGCGGAATCATTGGAGGAACAAAAGGCCATGTATGAAGAAATTGAACCTAAATTGTTCAATAAATACATAAAGTGGTTGATGAACAGGCATCTGGTGATGTGTATGTTGGGAGTGCCACAATCGCAGCAAGAATTATTTGAAAAAAAGTACACAGAGGGAGCTTTTGGATTCATTCAATCAAGAATGCACAATGTATTTACCCAAATTCCATTTTCAGAAAATTACTTCTGGAAAGTGTACATCGAAGGACACTATAGCAAAGATTGTTGTCCCAATTATCTGAAAGATGAGCATTATGAAGATATACAGCAAAATCGGAAGAAAGTAAAAACTTACAATGCCACCTTAAGTAGTTTTTTACAAGATCATCCGGGCTGGTATTCACATTTTGTGCTGCTCGATCACCAGGATTGGCTGGCGCACCACTATCCCGATGCTTTGGAAGAAGAGTGGAAACTAATTCTCAACAACAGCAGGAAAGGTACTAAAATATTGCTTAGATCAGCTTCAGAAGAGGTCAATTTTTTTCCTGATTTTATTAAGGAAAGCGTAGTTTTTGAAAAGGAAAAAACGAGCGAAATGCATAAAAAAGACCGCGTCGGAACATACGCCAGCGTTTATCTGGGCGTGGTGAAATAAGATCTAAGGCTATATGTCGAATTGTGTGGGTAATTGATTTTTTAAAGCTTTTTGCAATTTTAATTTGCCTGCCTGTCCGGTAGGCAGGAAAATTTGAAGGTTTGAAAATTTGATAATACTTAGATCAACTTCGTTGATATCATTTGTTGTTTCATTTTTTCTTGTCTTCCGGACATCATGACATATTTCCGCAATTCTATTGCAAACCTTTGATTGTCTGTAAAAAATGGCAGTTAAGCTGAAAAAGAACTGCCAAGTAGGCCAAGAACGACTCCTAAGGAGTCGTAGGTATCATCAAATTTTCAAATTTTCAAATCATCAAATTTGGATGTATCTACCTCAGATCAACTAAAATTACCCCACACTAATCAACATAGAGTCAGATCTAATGAATAGTTGTCGATTGTAAAATATATGTTTAACTTCTAAATCAAAACAATTATGCCAATTACAATAACGGAACTGGACGTTCAAAACGACCGAATGTCAAAGTATTATAAATTTCACAGTAATATTTACGACCTCACTCGCTGGTCATTTTTATTTGGCAGAAATAAAGTGATCAATAAGATTCCATTGCAGGCGAACGGAAAACACCGGATACTGGAAGTGGGTTGTGGTACCGGTAAAAATCTTGTCGCGTTGGCAGAAAGGTTTCCCAATGCTACCATTGTCGGAATTGATATTTCTGCAGAAATGCTTGAGAAAGCCAGCGCTGCGACACAAAATTATAAAAATATTGAATTGCTCAATACTAGTTTCCATTTTGAATTATTGGATGAATTCGATTGCATCTTAATTTCTTATGCGATGACAATGATGAATCCGGGCTGGGAATTCTGGGTAAGCACTTCTGCAGCATTGTTGAAAGAAAACGGATACCTGGCAGTAGTTGATTTCAATGACAGTAAATTCAAATGGTTTAAGCAGCATATGTCCAATCATCATGTGCGGATGGAAGGCCACATATTACCAGTATTGCAATACGAATTCAATAAAATGACCTACGAAGTCAGAAGCGCCTATTTCGGACTTTGGAGTTATTTTACATTTATCGGAAAAAAAGGATATGAACATTAAAGTTAATTATAATAAAATCAGTAACATAAGTGAAGAATTCGCTCCGTTTATTTTTATAGCCAACAGGTGGAAAAAGAAAAAGGACGAAAGAGTGCTGGATCTGGTGCTGCGTGAACGATTCCCTTCCATCGAGATCCTACCTGCCGATGATCAGAATCCGGAATTGTTGCTTAGGAAAATGAAGAAAATTATCCGCTCTGGGGATGCATTGGATGGCGTATTTGCCTGTTCGATTTCTTTCACAGCACCTACGATAGGCGATATGATGCACCAGATGCAGTTGAATCGCTTTTTTAAAGGAGTAACTGAACTGGGTTTGCACGTGGTGCTGATCAACATACAAGAAGAATCAGTTTCTGAAACCAATTTGGAAAAAATGTCTGATTTTTTTCTTACCCACAAGAAACAAAAAGATACGGTCATCAAGATTAGATTCAGTCCGCTGATTCTGAATTCAGATTTGTATCTTTTCGAAAAATGGAATCACCTGAGGCGCTTTATTCAATCGAGAATATTTGCTATGAGCAGTCCTGTCTTTATTGAGTTTCCCGGACTTTTTAGTAGGTGGTTGAATTTGCCTTCGAAGAAATCAATCCTTGAGAAAATAAACAATGAAGAAAATCCGCACTTGATTGCCGGAGAAATTGAGAGCCTCGATAAAGATGAGTTTCTCGTGCTCGAACAAGGCAATTTTGAAGTATATATTGCCAATCCGGGTATGATACCCCATACTTTAAAAGAAATTGGCAGATTGAGGGAGATTACATTCAGGGCAGTAGGAGAGGGCACCGGCAGGGCTTTGGATATTGACGATTTCGATTTATATTACAAGCAATTGATCATCTGGGATAAAACTGATCGTTGCATTGTTGGAGGATACCGGATAGGACTTGGAGATGAGATTTTTGAGCAATACGGAGTCCATGGATTCTATATTTCTTCTTTATTCAAATTGGGAGAGGGTTTGTATCCGATTCTGAATCAATCGCTCGAATTGGGTCGCTCCTATATCATTGAAGCCTATCAAAAAAAGCCACAGCCTTTGTTTTTGCTGTGGAAAGGAATCATGACATTTTTAATAAAAAATCCTCGTTATCGCTATTTATTTGGTCCGGTTAGTATCAGTAGACAGTACTCAGATGTGTCGCGAAACGTGATAGTGACATATTTAAAAAAGTACTATTTTGACAAAGAAATGGCTAAAAACCTGGTGCCGAGAAAGCCGTACAAAATTTCCAATACCAAAGTTGACAATGAGATTTTAGTCAGAACTTTTGGTGAGGAACTGGCCAATCTGGATAAGTTTATTCAGATGACCGAAGAAGGTGAAGCGCGTTTGCCGGTTCTGTTGCGTCAATATCTGAGACAAAATGCAAGATTCATTGGATTTAATGTAGATCCCAGGTTTTCAGATTGTCTCGATGGTTTTATCATTGCAGATGTAAATGATTTACCTGAAAGTACTAAGGAAGCACTGCAGAAGGAACGAAGTACACCTTGATAATTTGCGATAAAATGACTACCGTGCGGACCACCTATAGAATTTTGCTTTTGTTTTCGATTATCTTAATTTGCCTTTTTCCATTGATCTTGCACTCGGTGCTGTGGGGCAGAGATCTCCGGTATGGATTGAATAAAAGGCAGCAAGTAGCCAGAAGAATGATTAAATTCCTGGGGTTTGAAGTACAGAGATTCGGAGTAGTTCCTCAGGGAAACTATTTGTACATTTCTAATCATCAATCTTACCTGGATCCGGTGTTGGTAAAGAACTGGATTTTATTTCAAGCTGTTGCCAAAGCAGAGGTAGCCAATTGGTTTTTGATAGGATTCGTGCTAAAATGCACAGGCACCATCTTCGTAAAAAGGGAAGATAAAACAAGCAGAACCGATACTTTGGTGCAACTCAGACATTCGTTGCGGAAGGAAATTCCCGTTCTTATTTTTCCGGAAGGAACCACGACTGACAAGAATGAGACACTACCTTTCAGGATGGGAAGTTTTAAAGTTGCATCAGAAGAAAATGTCGCAGTAGTGCCAATTGCCATCAGGTATTCTGATCGCAGCTTGGCGTTTGTAGGTGCTGATACTTTTTTGCCACACTTGGTTCATACTTTTTCGCGACCCAAAATCAAAGTAAACATCTCTTTCGGTGAACCAATCTATCACCGAGATCCTGCAATTTTGATGGAACAAACTAGAAAATGCATTGATGAAATGCTGCTGCAGTAATATTTAACGCTAATTTAAAGTTCATTTAATTGCTGCTTCCGATTGTGAGCTTAGCTTTATCATTCGCAATCAAGTCCAAACATGAGGTTTTTCCTATTTAGCCTATTAATAATGCTCTCTGCGTGCAGCAGAAGCAAAAACAGCATTAAAATCAAGGGTTCTGATACAGAAGTGAACCTGACGGTTTTGATGGCAGAGTCATTTCATGAAGTAAACACTAACAATTTTATTTCTATATGTGGTGGAGGATCGGGATTAGGCATTGCCTCTTTATTGAATGGCACTACCGATATTGCTAATTCGTCCAGAAGAATCAATGCTGAGGAATTGAGCTTGTTCAACAAAAACAAGATGATGCTCGATTCTTTTATTTTCGCTCAGGATGCCATCGCTTTTGTAGTGTCGGATCAAATACCTGTTGATAAAATCAGTTTGAAGCAGTTGGCTGCTATTTTAAGTGGAGAATTGAAGAACTGGTCGGATATCTGCGATCATCAAGCTAAAATCAACATTTACGGTAGGCAAAGTAATTCCGGAACTCATGAATTTGTTCAGGACATTCTACAAATCGATTTTTCAGAACATGCCAAGCAAATGAACGGAAATGCGCAGATTACGGAGGCGATCAAAGCCGATCCCAGCGGAATCGGTTATGTGGGTGCCGGCTATGTAATGGGAGGTTCAAGTAAAGGTATTAAAGTATTATCTATCTTTGAAAACGATCCCTCGAAAGCCATTTCACCCTTTGATGCGGAAGCCATCAAAAAAGGGGGTTATTATTTCCAACGGCCACTTTACCAATACTACATAAGAGAAAATATACACAAGATTCAGCCCTTTTTTGATTTTGAGAAATCTTTGAATGGCGCGAAAATTATTCACAATTCCGGGTATTATCCAATTTAAAATGAAAATAAACAACAGAGAAAAAGTAGACCAATTGTTAAGGATGGTCTTCAAATTCAGTGGTTTTCTCACCATTGGTTTATTGGCATCTATTTTTATCATGTTGATTTACAATAGTATTTCATTCTTTAACCATAGCAATCCACTGGACTTTTTTACTGGAAATCAATGGCAGCCCAACAATAAATATAGCATTATTCCCTTAATTGTGAGTACTGCAATCGTTGCGCTGGGATCCATGCTGATCGCCGTACCGCTCGGAATTTTAACAGCGGCCTTCTTGTCTGAATTAGCACCTGCAAGCGTGCAGATGGTGTTGAAGCCAATCATTGAAATGCTGGCGGCAATTCCCTCTGTGGCCATTGGTTTTCTTGGAATAGTGCTGGTTGGGCCGGCGATAGCAGATATTTTCCACCTTCAAAATGGTCTCAATGGCTTGAATGGCGCCATATTATTGGCAGTAATGACCTTGCCCACCATTATCACCATCAGTGAAGACGCGATACATGCGATTCCCAATAGTTATAAAGAGGCATCGTACGCTTTGGGAGCCAATAAGTGGGAAACACTTTTCAAAGTGACCATACCTGCAGCTTATCCCGGATTGATTGCGGCAGTGATGCTGGGTTTGGGAAGAGCGTTGGGAGAAACGATGACTGTCCTGATGGCAACTGGAAACTCTTCTGCGATACCCACCGGATTTTTGGATTCTATTCGCACTATTACGGCTACAATCGCTATTGAAATGGGAGAGGTACCATACCAAACTACACACTATTTTGCACTTTTTGCCATAGCGGCAGTATTGTTTTTTATTACTTTGGCCATCAACTTAGCCGGAGAATATTTTGCTAATCGGCTTAGAAAATTTCACGCATGATCAAAAAGGCTAAACATATTTTCAATTGGATACTTTTCACCGGTAGTACATTTTTAGTGTGCTCTTTTCTTGCTATAATCCTTTACGATATATTTTCAAAGGGATGGTCAAGCGTTAGCTGGAATTTCATTTTCCACGTTCCGACGGATGGAATGACCCAAGGCGGAATACTGCCCGCTATAATTGGCACTTTCTTACTTACTTTGATTACTACACTTTTCGCAGTTCCGTTTGGTATATCATGCGCAATTTACCTCAATGAATATGCCAGGCCGACTATTATGACACAGATCATAAGGGCTTCGATTCGAAATCTGGCCGGTATTCCTTCTATCATCTATGGTCTTTTTGGTTTGGCATTATTTGTACAGGCGATGCACTTTGGTACGTCGGCATTATCTGCAGGATTGACGCTGGGACTTCTTTCATTGCCTTACATAATTACCACTACGGAAGAAGCATTGAAGCGAATTCCAAATGGTATGCGTGAGGCAACATTAGCTTTAGGTGCTACTCAGTTTGAAACCATTCGTGATGTGGTGTTGCCTGCGTCACTTCCCGGAATTCTGACCGGAGTCATTCTTACGCTTTCAAGAGCTGCCGGAGAAACTGCTCCGATTTTATTTACCGGTGTTGCTTTTTACATCAATGATTTATCGACCGCAGTTAACCGGGAATTTATGGCTTTGCCCTATCACTTGTATATGCTTTCTACCCAACACAGTTCGGTGGAAGCGGTCAAACCATTGGCTTACGGTACAGCCATTGTCTTGATTGGGCTTGTATTTTTGATGAATTTATTGGCTTTTTATATCAGGTACAAAAGGCGTTTGCGTGAACAATTTTAAATAAAACATCGATGGTTACTTGCGAATTCATCGATTTTTACAATAATTTGAAAAATTTGTAATGGATAAAATTAAATTATCAACAGAAGATTTGAACTTATATTTTGGTTCAAAGCACATATTAAAAAGCATCAGTATAGAAATTCCGGAGAAAAAGATTATCTCATTGATTGGCCCTTCAGGTTGCGGAAAGTCGACTCTGCTTCGCTCGTTTAATAGAATGCACGACCTGGTACACGACGCACATATTAATGGAAAAATTAAAATGGAGGATCTGGATATTTATGATAAAAAAAATTCTGTCACAGAGATAAGAAAAAAGATCGGGATGGTATTCCAAAAACCGAATCCGCTACCCAAAAGTATATTTGAAAATCTGGCTTATGGGTTGAGAATTCATGGCACTCCCAAAAAAGATATTCCGGAATTGGTAGAAAAGGCATTGAGAGAGAGTTTCCTGTGGGAGGAAGTCAAAGATGAATTGAGCAAACCGGCATTCAAACTATCCGGTGGACAGCAACAACGTTTGTGTATAGCCAGGACGGTGATTTTGCGACCTGAAGTAATTTTGATGGATGAACCCTGCTCCGCTTTAGATCCAATCAGTACTTTAAAAATTGAAGAACTACTGAAAAGTTTGCAAGAACATTATACCATCGTAATCGTCACGCACAACATGCAGCAGGCACAGCGAATATCAGATAAAGTAGCATTCATGTATCTGGGGGAATTGGTAGAGTACGACGGCACTCAGAAAATATTTAACAATCCGGAGGAAGAGTTAACTTCTAACTATATTTCCGGGTATTTTGGCTAACAGTGAGCCGCACTAAAGTGAGCCAATTTTTATTTCATCTTTTCAAATTGAATACCGGATTTGCAGCACCTGCTTTTCCCGGTAGCATCCCAGCACCATTAACTAGAGGGGGAAAGTCTTTATATCAACTTTAAAATAGCATGTTTTTCTATTTTACCCCAATCCAAGCACGCTTCATAATGTTGTTCTTTTCTTGCTGTTGTTTTAGAGAGTGATGATGGTGGGGAAGGGCTAGAAGTAGTTAAAACACCTTTGTGTTAGCGGCCATCTTATTATTCTCTGCCAACTTGAAGCTTTGAGCGAACTGTTTTGAAGTTATGGAAGTCAAACGCCGACAATGATTCTGATCTCTCGGTTGTTCATTTAATTTGTATAAAAAGTCTACAAACTTCACTGTACCCAACACATTTTCATTTTTTTGCCCACATTCCAAGGCGCCCTGAAAAAAATGAAGGAGTATTTTCCACACCCAAAAATAGGTAGAATTTTCTCAACGAAACGGTCCCGTGTTGCGGAGCCGTTTCGTTAGATAAGCGATTCTGTGTTGCTTAGCTTAATTCTAATATTCCGTATCATATGGAATCTATGAATCATGTAACTATTTAGAAAGATTTTGTAATGCATGGTACGGTAATGTGCTGCACTTTTGTGGCATAAAAAATCACAGGCAAATTCGAATTCAAAATATGAAAAATTACACTGCTTAAGTATTGCAAGCAAGAAGTACAAATCATAACCATGGTTGGCACAACAAAAACAAAGCCAGTGCCTGAGATAAAAATGTATAAGTCTTTTTTCGCAACCAACAAAGCGAAAACTAACGGTTTGGAGGATTGGATTATTACCTGGAAATTTGGAAGCAGTTCATTAGTTTACAAATATTAATGCAAAATAAATAACGTGATATGATTACTCAAATTGAGAATTTACCGCAAAACATAGTGGGCTTCAAAGCGACAGGAGAAATTACCGAAAAAGACTTTACTGAAATGGTAATGCCAAAAGTACAAGTACTAATTGATAAAACAGACAAACTGAATTATCTTTTGGTGCTGGAAACTTCATTAAAGAATTTCACTGTTGGTGCTTGGTTCCAAGATGCCATTATGGCTATTAGTCATTTTACCAAATGGAGCAGAGCAGCAATTGTTTCTGACGAAAAAGGCATACGAATGTTTACCAACTTCTTTAGCTACCTAATTCCCGGAGAGTTTAAAGGCTTTGAATGCAAAGACTTGCAAGAAGCTATTGACTGGGTTGCAGAGAAATAATAATTGAACAAATAAAAATAAAAAAAACATGAAGAAATTAGAAAACAAAACCGTCTTCATTACCGGCGGCTTATCAGGAATTGGAAAAGCATGCGCCATCGCAGCTGCGAAGGAGGGTGCAAACATTGCAGTGGTTGATATGAAATCAGATAATAGTGATATTGCCATGAAAGAAATATTAATTGAAAATCCTAAAGCCATTTTCATAGATTGTGATGTTTCAAAATTTGAACAGGTGCAAGCAGCTGTCGAAAAAACGATTGGTACTTTTCAAACATTAGATGTTGCACTCAACAACGCCGGTATTGGTGGGGAATCAAACAAAGTTGGCGACATGACTGAACAAGCATGGCTCAAAGTGATTGGTGTAAACCTTAACGGAGTGTTCAATTGTATGAAACATGAACTTACACAAATGACAAAACAGAAAAGCGGTGTAATTGTAAATATGTCGTCGATACTAGGTAGAGTAGGGTTCATGGCTTCATCACATTATGTTGCCGCAAAGCACGGAGTCATAGGACTAACGCAAACGGCAGCATTAGAATATGCAGGCGAAGGCATCAGAGTAAATGCAATTTGTCCCGGATTTATTGATACACCATTGCTTACTAAAGGTGGCATTAGCGACCACGCCGATGTCAAACAGCAAATCATTGATATGCACCCAATGAAAAGATTGGGTATATCAGATGAAATTGCCAAGGGTTTCATTTTTCTTGCTTGTGATGATAGCACATTTGTCACTGGCACTGCACTTGAAATTGACGGTGGCTACTTAGCGCAATAATTGAATAATCTCTTAACCTTAAATAAAAATGCCTCATATCGCCATACTATCATCAAGTGTTAGAAGAGATCGCAAAAGCCATAGCGTTGCATTATACTTTCAAAACTATTTACAGAAAAATAATCTAGCTACAGTTGAAATTCTGGATTTGAAAGCATATAATTTTCCCATTTTTGAAGACACTATTAAAACCCTCCAAAACCCTCCTGGAAATGTAGTAGAGTTTGCGAATAAGATAAAAACAGCAGATGGAATTATCATCGTTACGCCCGAATACAATGGTAGCTTTCCTGCAAGTTTAAAAAATGCAATTGACCTTTTGTATGATGAATGGCATGGCAAACCAATCTCCATAAGCACTGTATCAGCAGGTAGCTTCGGCGGCTCTCAGGCATTGGTTTCGTTGCAATTTATTTTGTGGAAAATTGGCGCCTGGACAGTTACCAATATGTTTCCCGTTCCCAATGTTACTAAAACATTTGATGATCACGGAAATCCATCTGACAAGGTGGCCACCGATAAATTAGCGGAAGCATTTATTCATGAGTTATTGGAATGTATAAAATTAAATGATGTCGATGAAATTGTCTGAAAAAACATCAAGCAGAAGAAGATGAAATCAAAGCTGTGAAAGCTGTAATTCATTTAGCTGCTTGTGTAATTTGAAGAATGGAAAAAGGAAGAATGTTTGATTACTACGCCAACTATGCGGAAGGTTTTCTCTCCGATAAAATTTTAAAAGCAATACCTAATAGTTTAACTAAAAAAAACAGAAAATGAAAATATTAATGGTTCTCACCTCACACAGTGAGCTTGGAAAAACAGGAAAAAAGACGGGTTTTTGGATAGAAGAATTTGCTGCTCCGTATTATGCATTTCTAGATGCAGGTGCTATCATCACTATTGCTTCTCCAAAAGGAGGGCGACCTCCTGTAGATCCATCAAGCGACACCCCGGAAAATCAAACTCCTGCCACTATCCGCTATAAAGCTGATAAAAAATTACAGGATATTATGGGCAAAACAGAGAAATTATCTTCCATGTCTTCTGATGATTACGATGCAATTTTTTACCCGGGCGGGCATGGCCCCTTATGGGATCTAACCAAAAGTGCAGCTTCAATAAATTTGCTGGAACATTTTTGGAACAGTAATAAACCGGTAGTTGCCGTTTGCCATGCACCTGCTGTATTGTTGAATGCACGGGATAAAGCCGGCGAAATGTTGCTTAAGGGAAAGAAAGTAACAGGGTTTAGCAACAGCGAAGAAGCAGCGGTGCAACTTACAGAGATAGTGCCCTTTTCACTGGAGGATGAGTTGAGATACAATGGCGGTGTTTATTCCAAAAAAGAAAACTGGACCAGTTATGTAGTAGAAGATGGCATGCTTATTACAGGCCAAAATCCCGCATCTTCTGAAGCAGCAGCGGAAGCTTTATTAAAGATTTTGGCACTTGAGCCAATTCTGGCAGATCAATAGATTGGGTTGTTGGCGATGGCTCAACAAAAGTTTTCACTTTAAATAATCAGCTTGAACCGCGGCAAATTGATAATCTATCAGCACCTTAAATGTTTTTCAATCAATGAAAACCAAAGCAGAATTCAATAAAGAAATTCTTGAAACCATCGCGACGATTCAAGAGAATTATCCCGAGCTATCAAAGTTTGAGGATGAAATGACCATAACTATTCCCACAGGAGTAAAACCGGAGATTTCTGCGAGCGACTTGGAAGATTATCAAGATTCATTGCAAGCAATGCTAAGCGGATATGCTGAGAATACAAACAAACATATGGTAATAATCGGGGCTGGTTTTGCCGGACTTAAATTAGCAAGAACGCTAAACAACCACCCCAATTATACGATCACTTTAGTGGATAAAAACAATTACTTCCAGTTTCAACCACTGTTTTATCAAGTTGCAATGGCAAATTTATAAGCCAGCAATATTTCATTTCCATTGCGTAATATTTTTGAGAAAAGTAAGAATGTTCGGATTCGGGTTAGCACCGTTACCAAGATAAATACGAAGACAAATCATGTAGAAACTTCAAGTGGAAATATAAAATACGATTATTTGGTGATTGCCACAGGAGCTACTACAAATTATTTTGGAAATGCAGCCTTAGAGCAAAATGTATTTTCTATGAAATCAACTTTTAAAGCGCTGTTAATCAGAAATCATTTACTCCAACATTTTGAAGATGCGGTTACCGCAAACCATTCGAAAACAAAAATCTTGTTGTCGGTAGTCATAGAAGGCGGTGGGCCTACTGCCGTATAACTAAGTGGAGCATTAGCTAAAAATAATCTATTTTTGCATTTAACTATGTAAATAAAGGCAGTATGGCAACCCTTGGCAGAAACAAAGCCGTGGTTGACTTAGCAAAACCAAAATTAAGTTTTCACGGATTTTTTGCGTGGCTCATTTGGATGACCTTGCATCTGTTTCTATTGATCAGTTTTAAAAATCGAATAATTGTTTTTATCAATTGGATTTATAAATATTTGACCCATCGTCAATCACTGGCACTATTATTTCCAACACTTGAGGCAAAAGCATAACCAACGAAAAATCCGTCGAAAAAAATATTGAGGTCTGTTTGGACAGCGTTTGACGTACTGCCGGGAATCTTCCTGGCACTCATCTGCAAAAAAAAAGCTAGCGAACTAAGCAAACGCTACGCCTATTTTGTCTTTTTCACATAGTAATGCAACGAAAATTACACTGGGATTAACAATTTGGCTTACAATTCAGGCTATCCTCACACTTCAAATTTTTTACAGTTCCAAAAGCAAAACTTAGTCTGTCACCCATTTTTCTATTTGGCGATTTGCCTGGAATTGTTGTTTGCGGTTTTTTTTATCAGCACCTTCGCCCTTGCAAAAATTTGCTTTTGACCAACCCAACATTGCTCTATTGTATTTTCCATTTAGCTGGTTAGTTTCTTTTATTGTGCCAATAGTTTTGTTTGGACACCTAACTTCAATCAGACAATTATTAAACCATAAAACAGTTAGGTAACAATCAGGAAAATTAACTACTGAAATCCATAATGGGTAGACAATACAAGAGATTGAGAAAACAGCTATGAAAAAGTGAACCGAAAATTATTACGCTGCATGCAGGGAAAAGAATTGCCTATATTGAAATCTGATGATCACCCTTTTACAGACAAGGGATAACTAAAAATCCACGTTGCCGCTTGCTGACTCCTTTGGATACTCACTTTCTGATTCAATCAGATATACCATATTTCTTCCAAAAAATCGCTGTTTTTGCCCTTTAATCAACAGAATATCTGAAGACAACTTGCCAAGTTCGCCTCAAAACATTACATTTATGGACAGAAATAGTCAACGGTAAAATGGAATGATCACCTATTGCCTATTTGGGAGCAAACTGCACCATTCATTCCGGAAAGTTAGCGGTAGGAGCATAAAACTTCACTGAGATAAATTCATGGTAAATAGTGTAATTAAAATTGATTGACAAAATGGAATTGAAACCAATAGCAATGAATTTAGATAAGGCGGATCACCTTTATAGTTCAGAAGATTGCCAAATGTTATTTAAATCCTATGAAGAATATTATCCAAAAATAGGTTATGTCTTGCCTTGGGTTGGTTATTTTGTAATAAAAGACAATCAAATTGTGGGCTCTTGTGGTTTTACCGGGCAACCAAAAGATGGAAAAGTTGAAATTGCATATTGGACATTCAAAGCATTTGAAGGACAAGGAATTGCTTCGTTTTCATGTTTTGAACTTATCAAAATTTCTCAAAAAAACGACCCGACTGTAATTATTACAGCCAAAACTGCCCCTGAAAATAACGCTTCGACACATATATTACAAAAAAATGGATTTGTTTTTACAGATATTGTTCAAGATGAAGAAATTGGTGACGCATGGTTATGGACGCTGAAATGATTAAATAATAAAACCAATATTAATCGAATACAAGAACGAAGGACTTGAGCAACGGGAATGCGCAATCTGATCGTTCGCAAAGTTAAAAAGCAACCAGACCTATTTTTTGATGGGTGAAATCATCGGAAAGCCAATTCGGAAACTTTGTTTTTTTTTACTCGCAATATGAATTCCAAATGTATGGCTGCCACCATTTTGATAACTTAGCGATGAAACAGATTTTACTCATTTTGACAATATTTTTGACTTTAACTTGTAATGGACAAGAGACAAAACAAGACAATTTTAAACTAACGGTCTCGCCGATCATTGACCAAACAGACAATACTAACAAAGCGATAATTGAATCGTTAACGGAGTTTTTAAAAACAAAAAATTCGGCATTAACTGAAAACAAATATTGGATTCAGTCAGACTTTCAAAAATTTATTTATCCATACCTTGATATTTACAATATTGAAAATTCCAAGCATGAAATAGGTCTGTATCGACCGACCTTGATGGAAATAATTCCGACTGAAAACTCAAGGCAAAAAATCGTAAAAATCGCTTTTATTAGACACAATTCTAGGACACAAGAAAACCAGCTAAAAGCCATTTACAATCTAATTGCCAATTGTAGTCAAGACAAAATTTTATTCAGCAGATATTTGGATTACGCCACTGAAAAATGGAATACAATACACAAAGAAGATCTGACCTATAAAATCACACCAAATAGAAGTGCCAGCGAAACCGAAATAGCTGCACAACAAAGTGACATTGAAAAAATTGTCCAATTTTTCAACTGCAGCAGGATATCCATAACTTTTTATTCTTGTGTAAACCCAATAGAACTTTTCGAAATTAAAGGATTTGACTACAATCCTATGATGTACATTGACAAAACGGGCGGATTTGCCGATTATGGAAATATCATTTTTTCGGGAAATAACGCTGAAATTTATACGCACGAAATTATTCATATTTATACAAGTAATTTGTTTCCAAAAATTGACAAATTTATAGATGAAGGTTTGGCGACATTTATGGCAGGAAGCGGAAAATATAATTACGAATGGCATAGAAATAAACTCGACAAATTCCTACAAGAGAATAAAAACTTCAATTTAGCTGAACATACTGATCCCTATGATAGAATTTATTTCGAAAATGAAACCTCTATTCCATATTTGACTGCTGCATTAATTGTGGAACGAACATGGAAAATTTATGGAAAAGACAAATTGCTGGAATTGCTAAAATCCGAAAGAGACCTGTGGGCAACCTTAAAAACTGTAGGTTTGACAAAAGAAAGTATAAATATTGAATTGCGAAAATTTATAAAACAGCCATTAACAGTTAAGTTTTAAGTTCATTTATCTACCTGACTTCATTGCCTTTTAATGCTGCAAGTGGTGTTTGTAGAAAAACCATCTACTAATTCA
>JBMOJB010000046.1:0-22171 GCA_049316985.1 Saprospiraceae bacterium
CGTATGCCGGGTCATATGAATATTTTATTGGCCGAAAGTAATGTGAGTTACGACAAGTTATTGGAGATGGATATCATTAATCCTGAATTTAAAAATACTGATGTAGTGTTGGTGGTCGGAGCCAATGACGTAGTTAATCCGGCTGCAAAGACGGACCCTAGCTCGCCGATTTATGGTATGCCAATTTTGGAAGTTGAAGATGCTGCGAATGTAATCGTAATGAAAAGAAGTATGAAGTCGGGATATGCAGGAATTGAAAATGAACTCTTCTACAATCAGAAGACCAGAATGTTGTTCGGAGATGCAAAGAAAATGCTCGCGGAACTTGTCAATGAAATGAAAGCAAGCTAATACACTTGAATTTGACCTTATTTGTCTGATTTTCTCAGATCATGTCCGTTGAAAAGTATTATTTTTTTACTGGCATAAATGATAGCCAAAATGAGCGTGTAAATTATAGTAGCAATCATTTGGGTAAGTTTTCGTAATAAACGCCGGAGTAATAAATAAATTGCGTGATTTTGCCCTTGAACTTTAAACTTTACAGTAAAGAGAATATTTGTTTACTTGTTTTTAACATTAGAATAGGGCCTTCAGTTCCTATTTTCTTTTCAGTTAAACTCGGATACTTAAATCAGTCTAAATGCCATTTCGATTTTTAGTATTATTGCTGTGTTTTTTTCAATTAGCACAGGCACAAAAACAGAATCTATCCAGTCACTGGGTAGATTCTGTTTTTAATTCCATGTCTTTCGATCAAAAACTAGGTCAACTGTTTATGATTCGTGCTCATTCCAATAAGGACTCTGCTTACGAAGAAATGGTCGCTCAACAAATACGAGATTACCATGTTGGTGGACTTTGCTTTTTTCAAGGTACTCCTGAAAAACAAGCGCAACTTACCAACTATTATCAAGACATCTCATCGCGATTACCTCTTTTCATAGCAATGGATGCCGAGCATGGGCTGGGGATGAGGTTGATGGAAAGTACAATCAGTTTTCCGCGTTCGCTTGCGTTAGGTGGACTGCAAGACAATCGCATGTTGTATGATATGGGCGTTTCAGTTGCAAAACAATGTAAGCGTCTGGGTGTAAATATCAATTTTGCTCCGGTGACAGATATTAATAATAATGCATTGAATCCGGTAATTGGTTTGCGTTCCTTCGGAGAAGATGCCACCAATGTAATCAAGAAATCCTATCAGTATATGATGGGTTTGCAAGACAATGGAGTGATGGCTTGCATGAAGCACTTCCCCGGGCATGGCGATACTGATGTAGATTCTCACTACGATCTCCCTTTGATTTGTCATGGTAGAGTACAGCTGGATAGTCTCGAATTGGCACCTTTCAGAGCATTATCACAACATGGCGTTCAAAGTGTCATGGTTGCGCACTTAAACGTTCCCTGCCTCGATACAACAGCCAATTTGCCCACTACGCTTTCCAGGTTTGTAGTTACAGATCTACTTAGAAAAGATATCGGTTTTCAAGGGTTGGCATTTACAGATGGCATGGAAATGAAAGGCGTTGTCAAGTATTTTAAAGATGGGGACGCGGAGGCGATGGCCTTGGCTGCAGGAAATGATATCATCCTTTTACCTGAAAATATTCACCAGGCATTTGCCAAGATTAAAATTTATCTGCAAGATAAGAGAATTGATTCGGCCCAGATTTTTCAAAGTGTTAAACGTGTATTAGCTGCCAAATATACTTTGCACCTCAATGTTCCAAATAAAAAAATAGTTGTAAACAATATAACACGAGATCTCAATCTGCCGGAGGACCTTTCACTGAATCGCCGCCTGATTGCCAACGCGCTTACTACTGTTCGGAATCAGGACAATCTTATTCCTATCAGAAATCTGACTGGAATTGCTACACTAAGTATAGGAAAGGGAGAAAGTACCGTATTTCAGTCCGTTTTGGATCAATTTGGAGAAATGAAGCATTTCTATCTTTCAAAAAATGCTTCTGATACTGCTGTTAAATCAATGCTTCAAGTGCTATCGAAAGAGGATTTGGTCGTATTGAGTTTACACGATTTGAACCAAAAGCCAAAATCAAATTTTGGAGTAAGCCCTCAAATGATTGAATTGGCGACATCACTTGCTGCTAAGACCAAAGTGATACTGGTCGTGTTTGGCACACCTTACATATTGAAATTTTTTGATAATAACCCTTGTGTGCTCGAGGCTTATGAGGATACACCTACCTATCAGGAGCTTGCGGCTATGGCCATCATGGGTGCTTCAGGTACCAATGGAAGACTCCCGATAACCGCTTCTTCCAAAAATAGCTTAGGAGATGGTTTGACGACACCTTCTTTGGGTCGATTGGGGTATGATTTGCCTGAGAGTGTTGGGTTAAGCACTGTCAAACTTAAAAAGATTGACGAGCTTTGCGAAGATCTGATCAGTAAAGGAGCTGCTCCGGGTTGCGTAGTTTTGGTGGCGAAAAATAGCAAAATAATTTACAACAAAGCTTTCGGCTATCATACCTATGAACGATTGCATGCGACGTCAGTGGATGATGTATTTGACCTTGCGTCAGTTACCAAAATTTCTGCTACGACGCTGACTTTAATGAAATTGCAAGGAGCAGGATTAATTGATATGGCACAACCAATGTCAAAGTATTTGCCGGATCTCAAAAGAACGAACAAAAGCCATTTGTTACTGGAAGAAATTTATACTCATACCGCCGGATTGCAGGCTTGGCTTAAATTCTATGAAAAGACTTTAGATCATTCAGGAGGGAAAATAAAGGCCTCATCGGACTATTATAGTAAAACAGCATCTGCGGAATTCCCGATACCCATCGCTGCAAATATGTTTTTGAAGAAGGATTATGACAAGCAAATTTATAAAGAAATCATACAGTCTGAGCTTCGGCCCAATAAGGACTATAAATACAGCGATTTAGGCCTGATTCTTAGCACCAAAATGATCAGGCGCCTTACTGGGAAAACATTAGATCAGTATACCAAGGATAATTTTTATAGACCTATGGGGATGAAAACAACAGGTTTTCAAGCGTGGAAGAGTATTCCGATCGAACGCATTCCGCCAACGGAGGAAGATACTTATTTTCGGATGGGAAGGATTCAGGGCTACGTTCATGATATGGCATCGGCAATGCTTGGCGGCATTAGCGGGCATGCAGGATTGTTCAGCAATGCCTCAGATTTGGCTAAATTGTATCAGATGCTGTTGAATGGCGGAGCTTATGCAGGTGTGCAATACCTTAATTCTGATGTAGTGCAGAGATTCACAACTCGGCAACAGGGCTCTAGCAGAAGAGGGCTTGGGTTTGACATGAAGGAACTTGACGCAACTAAAACACAAACGGTGGCCACAGCTGTTTCGGAACTTGCTTTTGGACATACAGGATTTACCGGAATTTGCGTCTGGGCTGACCCAAAGTACAACCTGATCTATATTTTTCTGTCTAACCGAACCTTTCCTACGATGGAAAATAATAGACTGACAAATATGGATTACAGAATCAAAATTCAACAGGCAATATATGATGCCATGCATTAAACAGTTTAACTGAATTGTTGTTATGTGTCAGTAGTTACCGCCGGCGTAATATGAGATTTGCAGAACTAGAAGTGACTTTTGCTTTTAGCGTCTTTTATTTGTCTATTGGTCAAAATAGTCTTAACTTTGCGGCTTCATTCTTACAGCTTTTTTATCTCCTCAAATACAATTATCAAACACTTAAATGCGTAAAAGAACAGAAGAATTCCATTGTTCATTTTGTGGTCGAAACAAAGCAGAGGCTTTGATATTGATCGCTGGACTTGAAGCTCATATTTGCGAAACTTGTGTGGAGCATGCACAAGATATAGTTGAACAAGAACTACATCAAGGGAAAAAAAAGAAACACAAAGACGGAGAAGCAACAAGCGCTCCAAAGATTGGACAACCTTTTCAACTGCCTGTTAATGTCAAACCAAAAGATATTAAAGTTCATCTTGACAAGTATGTAATTGGTCAGGATGAGGCGAAAAAGGTGCTCTCTGTCGCAGTTTATAATCATTATAAAAGACTAAATCAGCCCAAAAAAACGGATGAGGTTGAGATTGAAAAATCGAATATTCTTTTTGTTGGAAGGACAGGTACGGGGAAAACACTAATTGCGAAGACAATAGCTAAGTTTTTACATGTTCCGTTCGCAATAGTTGATGCAACTGTATTTACTGAAGCAGGATATGTAGGGGAAGACGTGGAGAGCATATTATCAAGACTATTGCAGACCTGTGATTATGATGTCGCAGCTGCTGAGCGGGGAATTGTCTACATCGATGAGATTGATAAAATCGCACGTAAAAGCGACAATCCTTCGATAACCCGTGATGTGTCCGGAGAGGGAGTCCAGCAGGGATTGTTAAAATTGTTAGAAGGCAGTGAAGTAAGTGTGCCGCCTTATGGAGGCCGCAAGCATCCCGAGCAGAAATTGATTAAAATCAATACGGAAAACATACTCTTTATTTGCGGAGGAGCATTCGATGGAATTGAAAAAGTAATCGCCAGACGGTTGAATACACAAGTGATTGGATTCAATGGCGCTGATAAAGAAAAAGTTGACCGCGACAATTTGCTTCAATACATCAATCAACACGATGTTAAAACTTTTGGATTAATTCCTGAGCTCGTTGGGAGATTGCCTGTAGTGACACACCTTGAATCATTGGATGCCGCAGCATTGAAAGCTATCCTGACCGAACCTAAAAATGCATTGGTTAAACAATATGAAAAGTTGTTTGAACTGGAAGGGATAAAGTTGACTTTTTCCAACGATGTAATCGACTATATAGCCAATACGGCGTTGGAATACGAATTGGGAGCAAGAGGCTTGAGGTCTATATGCGAAGCCATCATGACAGATGCCATGTATGAGCTACCTTCTTCAAATGATGTAACAGAATTTGAAGTAAGTATGAAATATGCCCTTCGAAAGCTGGAATCATCCAAATTAATGAATCAAATAAAAAATGCGGCATAGTATCCACTATATGTAGTGTTTTTACTATTGTGCTAAAATATCGTCCTATGCTATTATCTATGACCGGCTTCGGAAAAGCATCTTCCAGTATTGGAAGTAAAAATATTTCAGTGGAGTTGCGCTCTTTGAATAGCAAGGTCTTTGATCTTCGTTTGAAAGTACCCTCGTATTTTAAGGAAAAAGAGCTGGATTTGCGTAGAATTATGACTGAAAAAGCTGAGCGCGGTAAAGTTGACCTCGTAATCAACGTCACTTCTATGACAGGTGAAGATTCAGGATTTGGACTTAATGTGCCATTGTTTAAAAAATATTGTACTGAACTTACCATCTTAAGCAAAGAACTAGGCTTGGATACTGCTGATTTAATGCAATCTGTTTTGCGAATGCCAAATGTTATCATGATGGAAGAAGCGGATATTGATGAAGAGGAGTGGTCAATCGTAAATAGTACACTTGAAGAGGCAGTGCAGCAATTTGTTGCTTTCCGTCACAGAGAAGGTCAGGCAATGGAAAATGCATTGAAATTCCATGCGGCCTCGATACTTGAAAATTTGGACTATCTAAAGCCATTTGAAGAACATAGAGTAGCAAAGGTTAGGCAACGGATCTTGCAGAACCTTGATGAGTTCATGGGCAAAGAAAATGTAGATAAAAACCGCTTCGAGCAGGAAGTCCTGTTTTATCTCGAAAAAATAGACATTACTGAAGAAAAAATACGGCTAGCGCAGCATTGTAAATATTTCATAGACGAAATGGCAAAACCAGAACCGGTATACAAAGGAAGAATGCTGAATTTCGTAAGTCAGGAGATTGGTCGTGAAATAAATACTTTAGGAGCAAAAGCATATGATTCAGATATACAACATTACGTTGTAAAAATGAAAGATGATTTGGAAAAAATTAAGGAACTGTTGGCCAATATTGCCTGATTCTTTGCAAAAACTAAATTCAATTAATGTTTGAAGTAGAAAAAGTAAAACCATACGACGAAAGAGGCAGTAAGAAAGAGCAAGTGGCTCGGATGTTTGATTCAGTAGCCGGAACATATGATTTTCTCAACAGATTCTTATCTTTGGGAATTGATGTGTATTGGCGGAAGAAAGCGATTGCCAAGTTGAAGAATACTCAAGCAAAGCAAATTTTGGATGTAGCTTCCGGAACGGCTGATGTCGCACTGGAGATCTTCCGACAGCTTAATGTTGAAAAGGTGATTGGAGTCGATATTTCTGAACAAATGCTTGAGATGGGGCGTAAGAAAGTAATTAAAGCAGGCGCTACTTCCGTAATCGAGCTGAGGACAGGTGATGCCGAAAATCTGGCGTTTCCCGACAATAGTTTTGATGCGGTAACGGTTTCTTTTGGGGTCAGAAATTTTGAAAATGTAGAAAAAGGATTGCAGGAAATCAATCGCGTACTGCGTCCCGGGGGCAAATTAATTGTGTTAGAGTTTTCAACGCCTCGTATTTTTCCGTTAAAACAGCTCTTCAATATATATTTTAAGTATGTTTTGCCGTTAATTGGTAAGATTACATCTAAAGATTCTCATGCGTATAGTTATTTGTATGAATCTGTGCAAGCATTTCCTGATAGGCAGCGTTTTACTGCTTTGATGAGTAAAGCGGGATTTAAGAAATCAGTTTTTGAAGCATGGACAATTGGAATTGTTTGTTGCTATGTAGGTGAAAAGTAAGAAATGAGCTGCTTAACGGGATTATTTTTATCCTTTCGGGTTGCTTTTTAATAAAAAATGAATTGAATGAATAAATTATTTTCGGTTGTTATCTTATTCGTTGTGTTTTCACTAAATGCAAATGCGCAATCGGCTAGAGATAATTACAATTATATGGATTTTAACCAAAAACCATATTATTTTGGAATCACTTTGGCCTATAATCGCTCAGATTTCCTGGTAAAGAGATCTAGTAATTTTATCTTGAATGATACGTTCCGCCTGGTTCAAAGTAGAAATGGCCCCGGATTTAATCTTGGAGTTGTTTCTAATTTGAAAATTGGAGAATATTTTGATGTCCGTTTTTTACCAACACTGTCATTTGCTGAGAGGAATTTGTATTACAGAAAAGTCAAAGACAAGGACAACAAACCCTTAACTCGGGAGACTTTCAGCTCGGTATTAGTGGAAATGCCTTTTCAGCTTCGTTACAAATCGGCCCCTTACCACGATAAGCGCTTATTCGTAGTGGCGGGTGTCAAATATGCGTATGATGTTGCCACAAATTCAAGAACTGTACAATCGAAACGTGGAGAAATCATTCGGGTGTCCCCAACAGATTTTGCTTTTGAAGTGGGTGCCGGGATTCAGATTTACTTTCCCTTTTTCATATTTTCACCGGAGATTAAGTTTTCAAGAGGTTTGACCAATCAGCTTATTTACAATGCTGCTTTGCCAAAATCTACTGTATTGGATCAGGTGATTTCGCAGGGAATAACGTTATCGTTTCACTTCGAAGGCTAGTAAGAGACATTAAAATGCTAACATAATTATAATAATATGTTACTATTTATTTAAAACCTTCTTTATTTCGCATAAAAGTACGATTTTTGAACTTGCTTGTAGGGTAATCACCTTAGAAGCAAGTTTTTTTTATTTCTAGTACAAAAAATAGAACAATGCAATTAACGACACTTATTATTTACTTTGCTATTTCAGGGGCTGCTTTATCTGTACTGATTTATTATCTGCGTTGGCATCGGCAGATTGCTATGACTTTTTTCCAATGTTTTTGTGGGGTTTGGTTTATTTTTTCAGGATTGGTTAAAGCCATTGATCCTATTGGAACAGCCTATAAACTGGAGCAGTATTTTGCGGAATTTGAGGGTACTTTTTCCGGTGCGAACTGGAAGAATCTGGCTGCGATGTTTCCCTTAATGACAAAATATAGTATTGGAATTTCTGTCTTTACTATTGTTTTAGAAATTCTATTAGGTGTAATGCTTTTAGTAGGCATTAGAAACCGATTAACAGCATGGTTGTTTTTCGGCCTGATGTTGTTTTTTACTGCGCTGACGGAATTTACTTTCCTTACGGGCTATGTCCCGTCGGGGATTAATTTCTTTGAGTTTTCTAAATGGGGTCCTTATGTGAAAACCAACATGAGAGTAACTGATTGTGGCTGTTTTGGGGATTTTATTCTATTAGAGCCTAAGATATCGTTTTACAAAGACCTGTTTCTGATGTTGCCGGCTTTGTTTTTTATCATTAGGCCGAGCTGGATGCATCGATTATTTACGCGCAAGTTCAGGTTTACGACAGGAATGCTAACCACGGCTGCGGTCCTTATTTTCTGTTTTAGTAATTTTTATTGGGATCTTCCTGTTGTTGACTTCCGTCCATTTAAAATAGGCACAAATCTTCCTGATCGCAAAAAGATGGAGGAAGAGGCTACAGCGAAGGTAAAAATCATAGCTGTAGTGATGGAAAATGAGAAAACAGGCGAGAAGAAAAAATTGAATATACCGGAAGGAATGGATTATGCTAAATTTTATGTTGACGTAATCTTTAAGGAATATACCAAAGAAGCCGGCTGGAAAGTACAGGATTTGATTAAAACAGAACCTGAAGTGCCTCACACGAAGGTTTCTGAATTTCAAGTTTACGATACAACAGAATCAGAAAGTGACGTCTCCGAGAGCTTGCTCAATAATCCTGAGTATAGTTTCATAATCATTGCTTATAAGTTGCTACACGACAAAGTAACTGAAAAATCAATCATGCGATATGATACGCTTCATATCGTTGATACAATCAGGAATGGAAAGAACATAGCCATGGTTAGTAAAGATTCTGTTCTGGAAAAGGAAATTCCATTTGTAGAAGTTGAATGGGATCGGGACTATCTGGAGATCTATAAGTCGAAAATAAACCCATTTGCTGAAGCAGCGCAGAAAAACGGTAACAAAGTATGTGTAATAACACATGATCAGCCAATTGTAATTCGCCAGTTTTCAAAAACTGTTGCAGCTCAATATCCTATTTATCAGGCTGATGATATCTTATTGAAAACGATTATCAGATCCAATCCAGGGGTATTGTTAATGAAAGGGGGGACTGTAGTAAATATGTGGCATATCAAAAAGCTGCCTTCATTTGAAGAAGTAAAAGCTAGCTTTTAAATCAGAATAAAAAAAACCAGCTTTTCAATTTGAAAAGCTGGTTTTTTTTATGTGTTAGATTAATATCAATCGATATCGTCATCATCACTATTGTTTCTAAGTGGTATGCGCTCATAATCATCTTCGCTGGATTCGAAATCATCTGCAATATCGTCAACCGGCATATCGTCAGCAAGGTCGTCCCATTCAAAATCTTCGTCTTCTTCAACTTTAGGTTTAGAGGCAGGTCGTGTAGACACTTTTCTTATAACACGATCAATGATTCGTGGTCCTTTGGTGATTTCAGCTGTTTTTCTAATTTCGTCCATATCGTCGCGTTTTTCTACGATAGGAATTGGAGCGGGGCGATCTTCTTTGGCCTCTACGCTTTTTGTAGCATGGGGCACCAACAAGAGACGTTTCTTCTCAATCAATTGACCTGTGACAGTACAAACACCATAGGTTTTGTTCTGTATTCTAATCATTGCATTTTCCAGGTTATAAATGTATTGTTGTTTGCGGATAACCTGGTTGTTCAACATTTCAAGTTCAGCATGAATACTACTATCATCAAACCAGTCTCCTCCCTGCTGATCTCCACTATTTTCATTGAGTTCGATGATTTGATCCCTCATGAAATTGACTTCATCTCTTTCTCTTTGAAGTTTCTGTTCCAGGAGAGCTTTGAATTCTGCTAAGTCTTCATCACTGTAACGAATTACTGTATTTGACATATAGTAAATAATTTTGTTATTTTAATAATTTTGGAGTTTCAAGTAAATTTTGCAAATTTCACTATTTCCTAAGCACATTTGCAAGTTTTTGTTCATGTTTTTTGGAAATAGCGATAAAATATTTTGGTTCTATGTTGCTCAGCGTGGGTAATGGGATTTTCTGCGTTAAATACATCCAAAATTGATGATTTGCCTAGCTGCAGGTGGACAGGGAAATTTGACGTTTTTAAATATTTTAAACTCTTTCAGAATTCTTTTTGGCTTTTAGAAAAATTAGCTAATTCTTTGACGACTTTTTTTACACAGTAATTCAACAATTTGCCAGCCAATTTGACCGTAAGTAGAAAAAATAACTTTGATTCTGTAACTGGATCAGCGTATGTTGTTACTTAAAGAGCCGGGTCGGGTATTGATCGAGAACCTGTGTTTGCAAGCAGACTGTACTTGTCGCTGAATGAGTTGGGTGTTATTGGTTAATTTGAAAAGCGCTACTGCAGTTTTCAAAAATTTTTCGTTCAATAGTTGTATCTGAATCAACTTTGAAATCAATTGCCGTAAATATTCTCTTATAATCAAAAACCAGACTTAGCGCATTGTCGGTTGCTGATTTGAAAATTACCTCGGCAGGGATTGTCAAAATTATATTTTTGTTTTCTTTTAATGGTATAATACGAGTGATGTTAACACTTGTTTGAATGTAGAATTTCCCACTTATTAGCCGATATTCGTTTTTCAAATACATACTGTCGGTATTTAGGGGATGTGTTGGCATTTTAATATTTCTGATATTGGCTTGATTTTCCGGGCTTTTTAATCCAAAAGTAAAGCTCAATCTACGAAATTTACCTGAATGAGGAAAAGTGCCTACTGTATTGCTAGTACTATTTTGACCAATCAGCGTCAAATTGTTTTTAATAAATACAGTGTTGCTATCTGCATTTGTGCTTTTTATGGGAATAGAAATTGAATCAGTAATACTTATCCAATTGCCTGCAGAATTTTCAAGTCGAATGTCGGAGAGGTAAAATGAAAATCTCTTCAATAAGAAGTTCTGCCCAAAATCATCGATCAAGATCGTGTTTTCCTTCCAAACTACTGAACTATCACCGGAACTCGTGGGCATTGTAAAAGCAAAAACTGGTGTAATCAGTAAATTAGGATAAATACATGGACAATCTCCTTCTGAAATATTTTTGCTGCAAGGTTCGTCTGCGTCGAACGAATAATTAACCGCACTTGGGTCGTCACATCCTTTCTTAGGAGTTGAACAACCCAATACCATAAAGGCAAGAAAAGCTAAAGGAAAAATTCGGTCTCTCAAGACTTGTGATTATGGAGTTATCATAAAAGTCTGGCCCGTGTATCTGATCCAGAGTAGGTAAGCAGTTGCAAATGGGATCAAAAACATAAACGCATCGAACCTGTCAAGGAAACCGCCATGTCCCGGCAGTAGTTTACCTGAGTCTTTTACTTCAAAACTTCTTTTTAGCATCGACTCTACCAGATCACCAATGGTTCCAAAGACCGAAGATATACCGGCTAAAACCAGCCAGTCTTGGGTTCTTATTTCGGTATAGAACTTGCTTAGCCCCCAACTGACCAGAAAAGTAAGCGCCATGCCTCCCCAAAAGCCTTCCCAGGTTTTTTTAGGAGATATTCTTGGAAGAAGTTTCGTTCTGCCAATTTGTGAGCCCACCAAATAAGCTCCGGTGTCATTTGACCAAATCAGGAATAATAAACCCATGACAATATTGGGTGAAAAGCTATCACCGTTGAATGCAATCAGATTTAACATTGAAAATGGTGCAGAAATATAAGTCATTCCCAATAAAGTCATGGCAACATTATGGAAAGGATGGTCAGATTTAGAAAAAAGTTCGAATATAAAGCAAAGAAAAACCAAAGGCAGCAATGCAAAGGACGCAAGAAACAGCTGCTGGGGAGCTAGTCCCCATGCATTCAGGTGGAGCAACGATACCGCAATAAAAGGCAACATTCCAAATAAAATAGCTATTACTTTTCGTGTCAGATCTCTTTTCAACCCATCTTCGAAAACCATGTCAAAAAACTCCCAGAGGCACAGCGCAGTAATCACTCCAAACAGCGCCGCAAAAGATACTTTACCGCTAAGCATTCCTGCGAACATTACTGCAACAAAAATCACAGCGGTTATGGCTCTTTTTTTCATTTAATATTTTGGTGTTGATTTGGTTTTAATCTGCAAAGTTACGACAATCTGTGAGATTTTACAATTATTTTAGGTAGGTAATATTAAATTGGAGATCGGTATAGCCAATAAAAAAAAGTCGCACCTCTTTTGATACGACTTTTCAACAACAAATTATAATCCCATGAACATTTTTTTTCTCCTGTAAAGGAGGGTATATAAACATATAAACCTAATCAAATAAATTAATTTAAATTCAAAACCCACACAACGAACCAAATCTTTTGATAGCTGTTCCTTGCTGATTTGAATCTTTTCTGTCGCTTTACAATCAATTGTCAGCACAATTTGTGAAACATATCCAAAACTAAGGAGCACTATTGCTTTTTCGTGTGAATCACTATTCGGCATCCCTAATTTTCGCAATTTATAAGACAAATATGCAGGGTACGAAATAGCTTTACAAGAACATTTTTTTTCAATTGTGAAAAAAAAATTCTAAAAAAATGACATAATTTATTGATTTTCAATATTTATTTGTAATAATTTGTGAAAATAAACTTACAAAGATGATATTTAAAAAATCAATAATAATGGCAAAATTATATACTTATTCTGAAAAAAACTAATATTTAACTTTTTTTTTAACTAGAAGCCATCGATGTATTCCATTTTTTCCGTCGTAGATCTGTGTTTTTTTTGAACGTGATTCTTCGGAATATTTGATACTGTTTTAAATTCTTCTGTGATTTCTTGATCCGGCAACGGTATTTGTTTTCCTTTCAGTAAGGATTGAAGTCTGGCTTGAATTTTCTTTTTTAGTAGAACACTTTCTTCAAAATCACCTTTTACAATTTTTCGCGACATTTGTACCTTGTATTTGTCAATTGACCCGTTCAAATTAAAATACATATCCAGTAGACCATTTTGATCGAGCTGTTCCTGCAAATCAGTGTCAGTTCCTGACTTCTTGAGGCGGGCGTAAACAATGTTAGCCGCATTTATTTTCACATTATAATTAATATAATTGTCAAATGAGTGCGATCCACTCAAGGTCAGCTGAAGTGCGTTGCTCTTGATATTCATGGCTGGGATGCGAAGCGTTCTGTTGCTGACTTCAAACCAGTTTTCAAGTGTATTGAACTTGATATCTTTAAGATCTTCAGATTTAACGTATGTGGAGAAGTTGTCCAGCATTTTTAATCCTTTGATTCGTCCTTCATGTATGCTAAGATGCGCCAGGACGTAAAGATTCTTATCAATAAAATTCCATTCATTGTCCCAAAAAGCGTCAATTGCCAGTTGACAGTCTAACCTGCCGGAAACATTTTCTTTTTTGATCACTTGCTGGCCAAAGTTGTCACATTGTTCGAAAAATTCCACCATATCAAAATCTTCACCATCTATGACTGCAGATAAATTGGGTGCATTGGCAAGCGACAGTCGCCCATTCAAAGCCATTTTTCCTTGCATGGTTTCTACTTTTCCCTTTAGGAGAATATTCTCAAGTTCAAACCCGATGCTACCTTCAAAACGCTTTACTTTTATTTTATCATAAGTAAGATTGTCAATTTCGGCATCAAAAGTGCCATTTAACAATGCCAGTCCTTTGTTTTTTTCAGCTGTATTTTGTTGAGCCTTTTGGGCTGAGTTTGTCGAGTTATGCACAGCAGGCTGAAACAGAACTGCGATTCTTTTCGCATCCAATACAGCTGAGCTGAGCTTCACGTTGAAATTGAGTTTGGCATCATTGTGAGGAGATTCATCAAGCAGTACCGGTAGTAAATTGGTAAAGTTTCCTGCTAAAAAAAGCTGGCTTCCCGCACCTTCGAATGCAATGTTTTCAATTGCTATAGAATTGTTGTCGAACCTCAAGGTGCCCTGAGGAATTCTTACAGCTTCATTTTTTAGAAGCAGGGAAACATTTTCGGCTTCAATAATACCCGACATATTGACTTTGCTTATCTGCTCAACTTTTTTCATGTCAGTAAGATGTCCAAGTATTTGAATATTATTAAGTGCTAAATATCCATCGGCAGCATGCAAGTCAGGAATTCCTGCCATCGTGTAGGTTGAAGCAAGGGGGATTTTTCCATTCAAATACAAATCAATAATCGGATTTTTAAAGTCAGTTACGCTCAACTTCAGTTCAAGTGGCTGCTTGCCAAAATATCCCTGGAAGTCCGGGACAATAAAACTTGAGCCGTTCTGATTGGTATGCAATTTGGCAGTAAAATTCACTTTTTCGAGTACGTCAACCAGTTTCGGACTCTTGAGCGTTCCATTTTTTAGCTGAATATCTGCAATAATAGTGGGTTTGCTCGTTTCAGATTGGATTCCTTTTATCGAGCCATTTACTGTTAAATGGCCTTCACTGCTGAGGTTTTCTATAGCAGCCTGCGGGAAAGTAGCTAAGAGGGATCCTATACTGCATTCTCTGGCTTTGAATTTAAGATCGAGATTGGCCGCTTTTTTCAGGATTCCTATTTTGCCATTGATATCAAATTTATTTTTTTCGAGATCCAGTGCAAAAGTTTGGATATCGTAAATTTGCCTCAAGCGATCGACTTGCAGTTCAGTTTCGTAAGAAATGTCGTTGTTGACAAGAAAAGATTTTCCATTTTTGCTTATCCCATGACACAGCAAATCAGCTTTACTCAACAAATTGAATTTCTTTTCACTTAGTGCGCCTTTAAAAGTCGCGTTTGTAATCGTTAGACCGGCGTCTTCTTTATTTTGCGCATTCTGATAGCCTATAATTATATTTTTAAGAATGGCTTTTTCTAAAACAAAAGCAACATCTTCTTTTTTTTCTTTTTTCTGTTGTTTTAAAATATCGAAATTTGATGCGCCGTGGTCAGCAATCTTTAGAAGCAGGACACCATCCTTTATGCTGAGTGCTTTAATCGTGATGGGTGAATCAAAAACACTCCAGATGTTGATCTTAAAACGCAAAGAACCAGCCTTTAACAATGGGGCTTTATCAGTGCCTTTAATGCTGATATTTTTCAGGTTTAGTGAGGCGTAGGGGAAAGAAGTAATTAAAGAAAAATCTGCTTCCTCTACTTTGAGTTCTGTTTTTAAGTTAGCTTGTATTTCAGCGACGATTCTGCTTCCTATTGCGTTTTCCAAACAAAATGCAGCGATAACTAAAAAAGCAGAAACGCCACACATGAGCAAAAGGAGCTTGCTCATGCGAGAAACAATTGTTTTTTTAGTATTGCTGTACATTATTAAGGAACTATGTATTTTTACTTTTTATATACAAAGATATCAAACAAAACGAGAAAAAGTATAATATGTTTTTGTAATTGAGCGTATACTTAAAAAATAAATCCTATTTTAACGATAATTCTTTGATTTTTGAAGTATTTTATTGATTAGTTGCTAAAAATCACGGATTTTGTTTTCAATAATAATAATTTGCTTTTGACGTTTTTCTGATGTTTAATTCATATCCCTTATGAAACAGTTTTTTTTAATATGGATGGTTTACTCTAACCTTAGTTTGTACGCTCAGGAAGAATTGAAGAATATTGACTATATTTATCAGGATAATATTCGGACAGTACTATTGCTTCCGGAGCAGACCGTTGGAGCAGTATCCAGCAGCAGGGGACTTTTTAAATCAAATTCGAGTGTTTCATTGAAGGGTGGACAGATGGATTCATTAAAGCAACGAAATCAAGTAAATGATATTCCGGTCATTGCTTTGAGCGGAGGCAAAATCATCCTCTCATTCGATGATCTCGACGGAGATTTCAAGTACTACCGGTATAGATTGGTTCATTGCAATGCCGATTGGACGCCTTCAGCACTTAGTGAGCTTGAGTATTTGCAAGGATACAGTGACGACCGACTTAACAACGGAGCACCCTCTTTTGGTGTTGCGGCGTTATATACCAATTACAAATTGGAGCTTCCTTCGATTTACAGCAAATGGACCAAATCCGGCAACTATTTGCTTCATGTATATATAGATGACAAAGATAAAACTCCGGTGCTTACCCGAAGATTTTGTGTTTACGAAAGTCAGTATCCCATAAGTGCCAGATTCAGTCGGACAGGCTTGACAGAAAAGACGGATACCCATCATGAACTGGATTTTACAGTGGCTTACAAAAATTTAAACATTCGAAATCCTCAACGGGAAATAAAAGTAACCGTTGTTCAAAACAGCAATTGGTATACTGCAAAGTACAATTTGGTTCCCAATTTCAATATGTCAGGTGTATTGACTTTTGATTACCAGGATAGTATTGTTTTTCCTGCGGGGCAGGAATTTCGGCCATTTGATATTCGTTCACTGTTGTCCAATAGAATAGGAGTACGAAGTATCGAGAGTTTCAAAGACGGGTACGACGTTACTTTGTACGACGACAAGCCAAGAATTGGCGATCCTTATCGATTTTATTATGACATCAACGGAGGTTTCGTTATCAATAATTTTGATTTTCCAGATATTGAGGATCCGGAGGTTCGTTCCGAATATGCAAGCGTACTTTTTACCTACCGGGTGAAACAACCTTATGATAATTATGACGTATACGTTGTCAGCAAATTAACGGATTGGCAAGCTTACAGGCCTTTTAAAATGACCTACAGTGAAAATCAGCGGGCCTACTACCTTGATGTAGACATTAAGCAGGGTTATTATGACTACTCCTACGCATTGTTGCCCAAAACAGGAATTGGGAATTTGATTTCAGAGGATGCTAATTGGTTTGAAACAGAAGATAATTACACGATACTGGTTTATTTTCGTGCTGTTGGCGATCGGTATGATAAATTAATAGGTTATGGTGTGTTTAATAGTTTACTTGATCGGGGCTAGGTCATTTACAGAGTATTGGAATTGTAAAGATTGCACTGATTAAATTTTGTATTTATTCACAAAACTTAATAAAATGAAGAAACACTTACTTTTTTTCACCCTGACACTATGTACTGTTTTAACTGCGAGTGCACAGGATACAGTAAAAACGAATGTAGCCAAAAGCCCCTGGAAAAGAACGATCGGTTTGGGCTTAGATGCCGGACAGCTGTCTCTCATCAACCCGCGTGTAGGTGCCGGCGAGAGCAGAATCAATCTTGGAGGTGCTGCGAATGCGATTTTTAATTACAAAAAAGGACGTTATTCCTGGGAAAATAGTGCTGCAGCTTTGTTTGCTGTTCAAAAGCTTGGTAGCGGAATTGCACCACTTCCGGGGTCTAATACCAATTATTCAAGGCCATTTCAGAAAAGTACTGACGAGTTTAGGGTAAACTCCAAATTTGGATTCTCACTGAAAGAAGCCGGAAAAGTTTATATCGCATTGGATGCTGCATTGCTGACGCAATTGACCCCGACGTTTGGTTTGAAAGATGGCAATAATTATCTTACTGACATTAGAAAATTAGGAATCAATGATGTAAAGGCTAAGTTCTTTTCGCCTGCGATTGCTTCGGTAGCTGTTGGTATCGACTACAAGCCAATGCCCAAATTGTCGTTCTTTTATTCGCCCTTAACTTTAAGGGCTGTAATTGTACAAAACGATAATATATCTTCGCGACCTGCAAGTACAGGTTCATTGACGAACGCATTTGGTGTGGATATTGCAAAAAATGCCAATTACAACCTGGGTTCTTCCTTGCGTGGGATGTACTCGGATAAATTCTTTAAAGATAAGTTAATCTTTACAAGTAATCTTGGGCTTTTTGGTGCTTATGCAAAGGACAAAGGAATAAAAGTGGATTGGGCGAATCAATTGTCCTGGCAACTCTTTAAGGGTCTTCAATTAGGGTTTAATGTGAATTTGCTCTACGATAAAGAGATCTTGGTTCAGGTATCTGATAAAAACGGAGTCAATGGCGTGAAAGTAGATCCTCTGACGCTGAAGCCGGTTCTTGTGAATAGCAAACCCAGTATTATTCAGCAGTTATTGTTGAAATATGCGACTACATTCTAAGTTTTCTTCATAAAAGCAGCGATTACAAGTTAATAATCGCTGCTTTTTGTTATTTTTAAATCTATAATAATGAAAAATCAGAAATTAGTAATTACCGCATTAATGTTTATGTTTGCAAATGGAATTTATTTTCGAAACGTTTATGATGGTAGTATCAGAACGATTGAATTCATTTCCATTTTTTCCATTGGGTTCTTATTTGCTTTGTTAGTAGAACGGGCAATACAATCTAGAAAAAACAAGCTACAGGGATAGTCCGCTTGTGCTTTTCGATTATTTTTTAGCTTTAACTAATTTTTCAGCATGAATAAAATTTCTTTTCTGCTAGTATTTACTTTTCTAATAACAATTTCAGGGTTTAGTCAAAATCTTAAGTTGGATCCTGTTTTGACGATGGATCCATCGGTAAGGACCGGTGTGTTGCCCAATGGAATGAAATACTACATACAAAGAAATGCGCTGCCTGCAAAGCGGGCGGAACTGAGATTGGCATTAAACGCGGGTTCGATGCTCGAAAATGATGATCAGCAAGGCCTGGCTCACTTCCTTGAACATATGTGTTTTAACGGCACAAAAAATTTCAGGAAATCTGAATTGGTTGATTTTCTGGAGCGTGCCGGCGTGAAATTTGGTGCTCACCTGAACGCTTATACTTCATTTGATGAGACCGTCTATATGTTACAATTGCCCACCGACAATGAAACGGTATTCCTAAAAGGATTTCAAGTATTGGAAGATTGGGCGCACAACGTGAGTATGGATTCGGTTGAAATAGAAAAGGAGCGTGGTGTTGTAATCTCTGAACGAAGAGGAAGGCTTGGAGCCGGTGAACGCATGAGGCAACAGTGGTGGCCGGTGTTTTATGAGGGTAGCCGATACGCCGATCGATTGCCAATAGGGCAGCTTGAGGTGCTCGAAAATTTCTCGCACAAAGCACTGAAGGATTTTTATGGGGATTGGTATAGACCTGATTTAATGGCAATTTGTGTTGCCGGAGATATCAATCCAGATGAAGTTGAAAAAATAATTGTAGATAAATTCAGTGGGATAAGTTCAGCATCGAAGGCTGTTCATCGAAATTTCGAGGTGCCTGACCATAAAGGGCTGAGAATTGCGATTTGCAAAGATGAAGAAGCAACCAACACCAATCTTAGACTGACCTATCTGCAAGATCACAAGTCCATCCTTACCGAAGAAGATATGAGGCAGTCGATTATAATGGATCTATTCAATACGATGTTGGGCAATCGATTTGATGACTTAATCGAGCGCGGAGATACACCATTTAGCAGTGCTTTCAGTGGTTATTCTAGTTTGGTAAGGACAAAGGATGCTTTTTTCGCCTCCGCAAATGTAAAAGAAACGGAAATTCTCAAGGGCTTGAAAATGTTGCTGTTAGAAAATCAGCGCATCAAGAAATTTGGTTTTCAACCGCTTGAATTTGAGCGGGCTAAAAAAGAAATTCTTAGCAGTTTAGAAAAAGCATACACAGAGCGGGATAAAGCAAAATCAGGTACGTTAGTGAATAAACTGGTACAGGGATTTTTAAGTGGCACTCCTGTGGTAAGTACCGAATTTAGGTATCTTTTTATAAAGAAACACCTTGCGCAAATAAGTTTGGTAGAAGTCAGCGCATTAAGTAAAAAATGGATTACAGAGAATGGTGACAATGCAACGCTTGTATTGAGTGCTCCCAGTAAACCTGGTTTGGTGCTCCCTGAGGAAAATGAATTGAAAGCCGTTATTGAAAAGGTCGAAAATGAGTTAATCGAGCCTTTAGTGGAAGAAGCCGATATTACAACACTGCTGCCTCTTATTCCTGCAAAAGGACGCATACTTAAAGAAAAGAAAAAGCGTGATTCCGGAATAACAGAATGGACGCTTTCGAATGGTGCGAAAGTGCAATTTAAGCCCACTACATTTAAGAATGATGAGGTGCTTTGCTGGGCATACAGTCCCGGAGGGTTTGCCAGATTTCCGGCTGATGAGCATTACCAAGGAGCTTGGGCTAGCGCCTTGGTTAATGAATCCGGTATCGCTGATATCGGACCGATTGCCTTAAAAAGATATTTATCGGACAAATTTGTTGCTTGTACGCCCATTGTAGCGGAGAGTTTTGAAGGGCTGCGCGGCAATTATATTCAAAAGGACGCAGAGACATTCTTTCAACTTTTACATTTGTATTTCAGTTCCCCTAGAATTGACGAAGTAGCGTGCAAAACTCTAATGGAGCGCCAAAAATTATCATTGATCAACCGGAATAAAAATCCGGAAGTCAACTTTCGGGACAGTATAAACTTCACCTATTATGGCGATAATCCGCGCAGAAAGCCCCAGACAGTTTTGGATATCGATAAAATTAATCCAAATCGAGCGCTTGATATTTTTAAGGATCGATTTGCGGATGCCGCTGATTTTATCTTCTTCTTTACAGGTAATATTATGGAAAAAGATTTCAGAACATTCATCGAAACCTACATTGCCAGCCTCCCGTCAAATTATAGCAACGAAAAAAAGGCAGATCCAAATGCTAATGTAAATGTCCGATCTATTAATAAGAAGGTGTTCAAAGGGAAAGAGCCAAAAAGTCAGGTGAATTTGGTGTATTTCAACAAAATTAAGTATTCCAGAGCAGAAATTCTTCAAGTGCAAGCCATGTGTGAGGTACTTAAAATTAAACTGAGGGAAAAAATACGGGAGGAAAAAGGTGGTACTTATGGTGTCAGTGTATCTGCAAACATGACAGATTTCCCCAAGCCGGAGTGTCGCATACAGATTAGTTTTGGTTGTGCGCCCGAAAGAGCAGAAGAGTTGACAAAGCATGCACTGACTGAGATCGCCACAATGTCCGCACAGGAAACAGAAATGAAAAATCTCTTGAAAGTGAAAGAGACTTTTATGCGTGAGCGGGAGACAGAACTAAAGGAAAATGATTTCTGGCTTTCCTCGATGAGTGCTTATCATCAGAATAAATGGAATCCTGAAGAAATTGCCGATTACGAGAAAAGGCTGCGCGCAATTACTTGTTCAAGCGTGCAAAAAACGGCGAAGAATTTTTTAAAGAAAGGAACGTTGATGAACTTTACCATGCTGCCGGAGCCTGCGAGGCCCTGATCAAATCCGGGCAATTATGGCAATTCCAAAAATTATCAACGTTATTCCCGTAATGATTTGCAACCATTTTAGATGCTTTTCTTTTAACATGTTGATTATCAGTTGCGCCAATTTGGCCTTCCCGATGTCAGTTCCAACCGTAATGCATAGAATTGTTCCAAAAAAGCATATCGCCTTAAAAAGACTATCTTCCTGCGAATAATTAAAATTAGCAGAAAGAGAGAGCCAAAAGACAAGTGAAAATGGATTGATACTATTTACTGCAAACCCACTGATAAAAAGCGAAAAGTCTGACTTGAAAATAATCGGTTTGGTGTTTTTTCTGGTTGCATGCTGTTTAAGTAAACCAGCTATTCCGAAAAATATAAATAGTGCTCCCACAATTGCATTTTCATATTGTACAAATAATTCATTGTGCAGCAAAATTGAAATGTAAGAAACGCCTAAAACGGACATCGCTATTAACAAAATATCGCTAGCCCAAACGCCTGATGCGAAATAAAGTGCATGTCTATACCCTCTTTCAATACTGATTTGGATCATCTGAAAAAACACCGGCCCTATCATCAGGCAGAGCGTGATTCCCATAATTATGCCTTGCAGAAAAATAGAATTCATTTGGAATACAGTTAATTGTTTAAATTGTAAAAGCAATCTTGCGAGTTAAAGTCAAGATTTTCTCCAAATTGTCCGCAAATGTAAACAAATATTAAAGCGATTGTTATTAAATTGTATTTAAAAGAGGCACATGGGGAAGTACTACACGAGGTTTTTTGGTCTTAATGTAAAATTATGTGGGCAACTGAACTTTTGAAGCTGCAGGAAGTGCTAGTAAGAAAAATGTAGGATTTGAATATAATTATCAAATCAAATTAGAAATCCTGCTTTATAGACAGGCCAATCAGATGCGTGTTCTCACTTCTGAAAATTCGATGAACTATTATTATTCAACTTTAATTTGTGTGTAAGATTCTGCCATCTGAAGCAAAGAGATAGTCTTTTCTCCTCACTTCTGCCATATAGGTTATTTTGGCTCACAATTATTTATTGGGGAGTGACATTATTTATGCAAACAGTTTATGT
>JBMOJB010000047.1:0-22127 GCA_049316985.1 Saprospiraceae bacterium
ATATATTTATTCGCTTCCGTTCAAATTCCACGCGCGTGATTAAACTAAAATCCTTTAAAATTCTGGCGATAGGGGTTGTGAGGATGCAAATGACGGCAATTATTTAAAGAACACCCTAGCTTACTATTTATTATTGAATAATTCCTTTGATGCACTTTTTAGAACAGACTCGTTCTCCCAACTTTAAGCTGTTTAAATCTGACATTTTGCAGAAGCTTCTCGACAGATATTTTCCTGTGTCATTAGGATAGCTATGGATCAAGGACATTAGTAGCCCCGTGACATTTTCTCTTTCCTTCCTACCGACAGGCCGTCATGAAAAAATCATTTTCAACTTTCAACTTTCAACTTTCAATTAATTAGCATGCCGGCTCGCCGGGAATTTCCATTCTAGTCATATTCGATATGCAAAGCGCACAAAAAATGGCTGCAAAAATTTCTTTTCTTGCAGCCATTTAAAATTCCGATCAAAAACAACTATTTTTTGAAAAAACCACCAATCATTCCCGCTACGTCATCGATAACATTGCCATCATTATTGCGATCCAGAAACTGGCTAACCATACCAATTAGTGGGTTACTTCCCGTATTGCCGGTTTGTTGAGTAACGAGGTTGGTTAATAAAGATGCGATTCCACCGCCATCCAGTCCACCTTCTTGCTTTGCTTTCCCGAGTGCTCCCATCAAAATAGGTGCAAGAATCTGCATTAAGTTGCCGGATTGATCTGTTGACAAGCCCGACAATTTACCAATCAAATCGGCCGCACCGGAAGTTTTATCCCCCAAAATGTGATCAAGAATTCCTGCCCCATTTGTGGTAGGAGTTGCTTGTTCTTGTCCAGAGAAAAGTGAACTTAAATTGTCCAAAATACTACCATTGTGATCGCGGTCAAGTGCATTGGCGATTGCTCCGGCTCCATCTCCCGAACCTGCATTCTGTGCCAATCCTCCTAATAAAGTACTGATAATTCCACTCGCAGCCGTGGCCGTTTGTTCTTTATCCCCACCGATTTGTTGACTTATTTGATCCAGTAATCCATCAGGTAATTGCCCCTGCAACAGTGAATTAACATCCATTTTATTTGTATTTTTAAGATTTAAAGAAATTATATAAGTGCTTCTACAGCATTTTTTCTCGACTTCATTTTATCGGCATGTGCCAAAGCAGCCTCCCGCACCCAGGCCCCCTCATCATAAGCTTTTTTGCGGGCATGAATTCTTTGTTTATTACATGGGCCATTACCTCTAACAATATTGTAAAATTCTTCCCAATTCAATTCTCCGGAATCATATCCCATTTTATCTTCGTTCCACTTCAAATCTTTATCCGGCACTTTCAAACCCAGATATTCAGCCTGCGGAACTGTAGCGTCGATAAATTTCTGGCGCAACTCATCGTTACTGAAACGTTTGATTTTCCATCGCATCGATTGTTCTGTATTCGGCGAATCTACATCTTTCGGACCGAACATCATTAAAGAGGGTGCCCACCAGCGATTCAAAGCATCCTGAGCCATAGCCTTTTGCTCATCACTCCCCCGACACAAAGTAAGCATTATTTCATATCCTTGTCGTTGATGAAAACTTTCTTCTTTGCAGACTCTTACCATCGCACGGGCATACGGACCGTAAGAAGTCCTGCACAAGGGCACTTGGTTCATAATAGCGGCTCCATCCACCAGCCAGCCGATCGCACCCATATCAGCCCAGGTCAAAGTGGGGTAATTAAATATGCTGGAATATTTTGCCTTTCCACTATGCAAGTCATTGATTAGTCCATCGCGGTCTGCCCCCAGCGTTTCAGCAGCGCTGTAAAGATACAACCCGTGTCCGGCTTCATCTTGAACTTTTGCCAACAAAACTGCTTTTCTCCTGAGTGAGGGTGCACGGGTAATCCAATTGCCTTCCGGCAGCATACCCACGATTTCTGAATGTGCATGTTGCGAAATTTGACGAATCAGTGTTTTGCGGTATTCTTCAGGCATCCAGTCTTTTGCTTCGATTTTCTGTTCAGCTGCGACTCTGGCTTCGAAATGTGCTTCTAATGCTTCCATTGATATTTTTTATGTAATAATATTTGGAGTTTGATTGTACTTAGCGATTTCAAAACAAGTCGCTTTTCCTGAATCCCCCTATTTTAAAAAGGGGTATAAAACCAGGATTAAACTGACTGAACATTCATCCGCAAATCTATAGTTTTTAGCAATAATATTATTGCTAATCTCAAAAGAAATAACAAACTTGACGTTCAATTGTTGAAAAGCAACAAGTAAATCTCCAAACAAGTACTTGAACGAATAAAATATCAGCATTTTTTTACGCCAACAATACTAAACAACCTACATGAACGCATTAATTCTGGTTGACGCAAGATGCTAAGTTTTTGTCAAAAAAAAATTTGTATTACATTTTATTTTGTCTTACCTTTGCACCTCATTTTAAAAATTATTTTAATTATGCCGAAAATTAAAACACACTCAAGCGCTAAAAAACGCTTTAAAGTGACAGGTAGCGGCAAAATCAAGCGTCCTCGCGCAAACCACAATCACCGTTTCGATGGTAAAAGTAAGCGCAGTAAAGCCGTAAATGGCGAATGGGGTCTGGTTGATAGCGCTAATCTACCTCGAGTAAAAAAGATGATGGTCCTTTAATTGACACATCTTTAACCTATTCTTTAACGAGAACGAAGATATAGTAGCTGATTTGTGAATATCTTATTCATTTGTTGAAGCAGGAAACGGTCAAAATGCATTGCGCTACCGTTACTCTTAGACCAAAAAAGGCTCTCTTCGTTGAACTAAAAACATTTTAACATGCCTCGTTCAGTAAATCACGTGGCGTCACGCAAGAGACGCAAAAAAATCTTGAAAGCGGCCAGAGGATTCTTTGGAGCTCGTTCAAAAGTATTAACTGTAGCCAAACACACATTGGACAGAGCAATGGCCTATGCCTTTGTTCACCGTCGTGCCAAAAAACGTGCTTTCCGTCGTTTGTGGATTGCCCGTATCAATGCTGCTGCAAGAATGGAAGGCCTTAGCTATTCCCGTTTTATGCATATGTTGAATACTAAAAATATTGGCTTGAACCGTAAAGCGCTTGCTGATTTAGCAATGAACCATCCGGAAACATTCAAAGCTATTGTCAAATCTGTAAAATAAGAAATGACCAACACGAAAAAGCGCGATCTGATTTGTCAAATCGCGCTTTTTTTATGTCAATATTTCTGATTTGGATCTGTAGCTTGTGTTTTAAAAAGTGTAGCTATCTAAACTACTTCTACCCATGAACCTCTTGTATCATCTCGATGCACCATAATATACCGATCCATCTCTTGCTGCATTTCCTCAACATGAGAAATCAACCCCACCACCCTGTTTTCTTTGCGCAGCGCAAGCAATGTATCGAAAACAATTTGCATAGATTCCTTATCCAATGAACCAAAACCTTCATCAAGAAAAAAGAAATTCTCGCGGTGTGTCAGACTTATACTATCAGCCAGTGAAATGGCCAAACATAGGGATGCCTGAAATTTCTGCCCACCGGAAAGTGTTTGCAAACTTCGAGTCTTTCCATCACAAAGCAAATCCACAAGTTCAATTGAATTATCGCCTTTCAACTGCAATTGCAACTGGCGATGTGTCATACTCTGAAAACGTTCGTTGGCAGCTCCTACTAATGTCTGTAAATATACCCGTGATGCGAAATTAACAAAACCCTGCCCTTTAAATAGCGACTCAAAAGTAGCAATATTGGCCGCCCGTATTAATAATTCTACCCTCTCCTTCTGTAGAATAATATGCCTTTCAAGATTGCGTTTGCTGCGTTCGAGCTCAGTAAACATCGAACCAGCCTGTTCTCTGGCAAGGTTCAATTCTTGCTCCCGAAATTTTATGCTAATTTGCAATTCCTGATGCTGCAGCTCATTATAGGTTCTCCCGGCAACTTGTTCTTTTGCCAGATTGAATTCAGCTTGCACTTTTTGCAAATCCAAAAAATAAGTATCAATCGCTTTTTGTTCAACTTCATCAATTATACCACTCTCCAAAAGCGACCTTACTTTATCAATATCTTCAAATGCATACTGGTTGAGGCCTTGCAAAATATCGCTTTCAACTTGCTGTAACTTGATACTTTCCTGCTCTTGCGACCGAATCTCTCCTTGTAAGCGAGTAGTAGCCTGAACTAGATTTATTGCCTGTTCATTCAAATCCTTCTGAACTTTTTCATATTGCTCTTCGATCTCTCTTAAATAGTTAATAAGTGCTTCCGCTTGGTTCTTAAGTGTTTCCGTTTTCTCCTGATTATAATTTTCAGGGTCAACAGACATTGTTTCTTTAAGTGCATACAGCTGACCGATGTTGGCCGAAATCTGAAGATCAAAATCGAGAATTACTTTGGCATATTTTTCCAGGTTTTGCAAATTGGTCTCAATGACTCCTTGCAATTCACTAATTTGCGCAACTAAAAGCTTTTTGCGTGTAATCTGTAGGTAGTAAGTTTCTTGAAATTGTTTCACTTGTGATACATCCTGCTGCGAATAGTTGGTCCAAACAAATTTTTGGAGCTGTTCATTCAACTTAAATTGTAATTGAACTATGCTCTCCTTTTGTAGACTTACCAGTTCGAGCTGATGTTTTATGGCAAAATCTAATTTCACCAAAGCATCTTTTTCCGCTGCAATTTTTCTAAGAAGACTTTGAATTTCGTTTTGCTCGGCGCGATTATTTTCAAGTTCAATTTCGAGATTCGCATCCAAAGTAAGCAGATCAGGATGCTCAATTGCCCCACAAAGCGGACAAGGATCTCCGTTTGAAAGTTGATGAACGTGTTGCTGCAGCAGCTGCTTTTGAGATATTTTCTGCTCCACAATTATCAAGTCTTTCAGCAGCTTAGTTAAATTGAAATTTGCTTCCTCTAACTTCTGTCCAATTGCTTCAATTTCGGTTTTGTCGCCAATTCCTTCTACTCCATGGGCGTTAAAATTCAACTTTTGCTGTCGCACAACTTGAAGACTTTGTAATAAGTCAGTCAATTTCTGATGGCCAACTTCTATTTGATTTTCTAATTCTTCCTTATTGGCAAACCAGTTTACAACATTAGTAATTAATTCGATATCAATCTCATTCTGGTTCAATTCGGCAAGTTCTAGCTCAAATCCGGACTTCTGCGCTTTTTTATCTGCAACTTTAATTTCATTTTCTGCGCATAGCAATTCTCCATTTTGCTTTCGTGTACGCAATGAAGCTATTTCTCCTTCTAGCGCTCTGATTTTGAAAAGGGTATATAAGTCATTCACTTTTTTTTCGATGTCTGCCCGACTCTCAACCTGCGGTTTTAATTCGCTTTCTCGCTCTCGGAGTTGCTGCTGCCGAATCCCTAGCTCAATAATTTTCTCATTTAGCACTACTATACTCTTTGCCAATTCCGACTCCTTCTTATGACTTTCGCTTTGTCTATCCAGCAAGGGCTTTAAGTACGTGATGGCGTTGCGAAACATCTTTAAAGTTATTTGTCTTTCGGTAAAGTGTTCCGCTTTGGACTTCAATTGCAATAATTGTTGTTCTTTGCTCTTGGCAGTTTCAATGAGCAACTTCACCTGAATCAACTGCTCAAACTCTGCTTTTTCAAGGTTAAATTGTCTTTGTTTGTCATTAATTTCAATTTGTTTTGCCGATAGTTCTTTATCTAAGCTTTCAATCTGCTCAGAATTTACTTCCCCCAATTCGGCAAGTTGTACATCAAGGATATTAATTTTTGCATCATTCTGACTTTTAAAATATTTCACTTTACCTGTCAGATCAAATCGCTCCAGACTGAACAATTTCTGCATCATTTTATTTCTGTCGGCGCCTTTCAATTCTAAAAATTCCTGAAAATTTCCCTGAGGAATTATTACTGCCCGTTTGAAATCATCATAACTTAGCCCCAGGATATTTTCTGCCTTATTTTCAATAGGCTTCCAGTCAGTTATTTGATTATCCCAACAGTAAGCGCCTCTTGTAATTTTTACATCTTCAAAATTATTTTTATTCCTGCGACCACTTGCTGTAAAACGATATTTAGCATCACCCACCCGGAAGTCATACTCAATATTCAAAGCACTTGATACCAGATTCATCATATTGTACGCCATCTGATTACTAATCCTGAAATTATTGTTGTATAAAACAAAAGTAATCGCATCAACTATCGATGATTTTCCCGAACCCACCTTGCCGAAAATTCCAAACAACCCAGCCTCCGTAAGGCCTGTAAAATCAATTTCTTGTTTTTCTATATACGAAAAAACACCTTGTAAGGAGAGCCTGATAGGAATCATAATTGCATTGTAAAGTTGAAAATTATGTACAAAGGTAGGTTAAACTTCTTGCGCAACACAGCACTTAAAAAAATAAATCGCCCCGAAATGCATTTGCTCCGGGGCGATTTACTTCAAAAAATGTCTGCGTTTTCAAAATTATCCACCAATTCTTCTCTTTTCATCTTCCAATCCGATACTTCGTTTGCGGGCACTTTTCACTGATTTATTACCAAAAGCATAATTGAAATTCAACTTTACTTGTCGTGATTCCCAGGTGCCATTTCCATAAGTTTTAAAACCGGGAATTGCTGTATTGCTGCTCCTCCAGGGTTGGGTGAAAAATATATCACTGCAAGCTATTTTGACAGTTGCCTTTTCTTTCAAAATTTTCTTTTGCAGACCCAGATCCAGACCTCCTTGTGGCTTGACGGCCCAAGCTCCACCCCAGATTGAAGCTGACGTAAAACGACCGGACATTTCAAAAATGAATCCCTTGCCAAGCGTAAAGGTCTGTTCAGCAAATAAATTAACTGCAATCGGTGTCTGTGTCCTGAAAGTATATTCCGGAAAATTAGCCACATATATCGCTTTAGATAATGATACATTGACATATCCATTCCACCATTTTTTTATCGGCGTAGGACTGCTGATAGTGACTGCATAGGTTTCCTGACTGGCTAAATTTCTGTATTTGATATAAGACTTATTGGGATGCAAAGGATCTTTTTCGACAATGTCGGAAATTAGATCGCGAGTCTTCGCGTAACTTCCTCCAATAGAAGCAAAGCCCATGAAAATATATTTGGCTTCAAAATTATTGGCATATTGTGGTCTTAAAAAAGGACTTCCCTTGCGGATCGACAATTCATCCAGCCTCCATTCAAAAGGGTTGAGATCCTGATAATTAGGACGGTCGATTCTTCTGCTGTAAGAAAAATTGAGACTATTCTTCGAATTCAATGAATAAGTAAAAGCTGCACTGGGGAATAAATTGGTATATTGACGCTTTACATAATCTTCTGAATTAGATGGAAATGCAGGATCCCTTTGAAGATCACCAATCGAAAGCGTATTTTCCATCCTCAGCCCTGCTTGCAAAGAAGCTTTTTTATTAAACGGTATCATTCCATTAATGTACGCCGCTGCTACATTTTCTGTATATGAAAACTGATTGCTTGCATAAATATCTTTAATCTGCTGCCCATTGATAACGTTATAAAATTCAAAACTATTATCCGTGACAACATTTGCATATTTTGCTCCGATAGACACGACAGAACCCGCTTTTCCTATTTTTTTCTCAAAATCGGCTTTTAAAGTAAAAATATCAATTTTACTGGGAGTTTGTGTTTTAAAAGTGCGATCCACCAAAGTGCGGCTTAAGGTTGCATCCTGATAAAGGTTGGGCTGAAAAGAGTTGTTGTCTGTACGATACAGGCCTTTGTCGATATCGAAACTAAACATATTTCCAGTTTTATCTGCGTAACGGTAGTTAGCATTAAAATTCGCATTCATCAGCGTCCCTCTATTGTTATTCGCAGCAACTAATACTGAATCGATTAGAGAACTACCATCATTAGAAATAAAAGTCTTGCTGTTGCTGTCCCATTTTTTTTCGCCAATATTGGTGTTCATATTTGCAATTACTCCCACTGTGTGGTTAGGATGCAGAAAATAATCTGCGCCGAATTTAACATTAAGTGGGGTATTGGTACTCAACTGATTTTGACGAAAGTCGAATATTTTCCCATTTTGCAGGCGATATAAGTTCATCGTATTGTAATATTCCGATCTGCCGATACTCATATTCCCGTAAATGTTTGTTTTTCCATTTCTGTTGTTCAAATTTAAAGAGACGGTATTTTTGGGGTAAAGTCCATATGCCGTATTGAAATTTACCGAACCATTGGTTCCAAAATTCTTATTTTTCTTTAATTTCAGGTTAATTATTCCTGCATTACCGGAAGCGTCGTATTTGGCTGAAGGATTAGTAATAACCTCAATAAGTTCGAGATCAGCTGCATTCATGCTTTTCAATAGATTGGCAAGGTCTTGTGGTTTAAGAAAAGTTCTCTTCCCATCCAACATTACGACTACACCATTTTTTCCCCTGAGTTGAATGTTGTCATTATTGTCAATGACGACTCCCGGTGCTTTTCTGAGCAGGTCGAATCCATTTGAACCCGCGCTGGTTACACTGGCTTCTACATTCAAAATTGTTCGGTCAGCTTGCACTTCTATTAGTGGTTTTCGGGCTAAGACATTGAGTGCAGTCAATTCTGTGCCAGCGTCTGAAAGCACAATCTCTTCCAGTTTGAGGTCGCTACCACTATGCTCAATAAGACTGCCGGTGTATTTAGAAAAGCCGACATAACTGATGCTCAGTAGGTAACTACCCTTTTCAATAGCGTAAAATTCAAAAATTCCATTTTCATCAGTTAAGCTGCCTTTGGCGAGGCTAGAATCTTTGGCATTGAGAAGTAGAATGGCCGCAAATTCCGCAGGTTTTCCGTCCGACAATTTAACGATACCATTAATATTTTGAGCCAGAATTGTTTTAGTAAAAAGGAAAAAGAAAAACAAATGCGAAATGCGAATTATTTTCATTTGGAATGTTTAGGTTGGTTAAATTGCAATAATATGACACAAAAATAGCAGAAGAGTTGCTCGTTTGGAAAGAACTAAGATTGAAACCAACTTTAAGGTGACCAATCACCGAAAATACACGACAAAAAATAAATCGCCAAAAAAAAGCCGCTCTTCCTTTTAGGACCAAGCGGCTTTTTATTAAAACTTATTATTTCTATTTTCGCTTACGCATCAACTTTAGCGTACTTCGCGTTTGCTTCGATAAAAGCACGGCGTGGAGGGACTTCGTCACCCATTAACATCGAGAAGATTCTGTTGCACTCGGCAGCATCATCAATGTCTACTCTGCGAAGTGTCCGGGTTGTTGGATCCATTGTTGTGTCCCACAATTGCTCAGCGTTCATTTCTCCCAAACCCTTATACCGTTGAATCTTGACAGAGTCATCATTTTTCCCCCCGGAATAATTATCTGTCGCAATTTTGCGTTCTTCTTCTGTCCAGCAATAACGAAACTGCTTTCCTTTGCTAATTCTATACAGAGGTGGCGCTGCAATATAAATATGCCCGTTTTCAATTAGTGGCTTCATATAACGGAAGAAGAAAGTTAGAATCAGCGTCACGATGTGACTGCCATCAATATCCGCATCACACATGATCACTACTTTATGGTATCTTAGTTTTTCGATATTTAGAATTTTCTCTCCTTCTTTTTCCTCAATGCTGACACCCAATGCTGTAAACATATTCTTTATCTCTTCATTTTCGTATATCTTGTACTCCAGCGCCTTTTCAACATTGAGAATTTTACCCCTCAAAGGGAGTATGGCCTGAAAATTCCGATCCCGTCCTTGTTTGGCTGTACCACCTGCCGAATCTCCCTCCACGAGGTAAATTTCTGAAGCTGCAGGATCTTTAGACGAACAATCAGATAGTTTTCCCGGCAAACCGCTCCCAGTTAGTACATTTTTTCTTTGTACCATTTCGCGGGCCTTTTGGGCTGCCTGTCGGGCGGTAGCAGCAAGTACCACTTTTTCAATGATTAATTTGGCTTTTTGAGGATTCTCTTCCAGGTAATATTTTAATACATCACCTACTGCTCTTGACACCACTCCGGTAACTTCTGAATTGCCTAATTCGCCTTTTGTCTGTCCCTTAAACTGTGGTTCGGGAACTTTTACCGAAATTACAGCCGTAAGCCCTTCACGAAAATCCTCTGCAGACACTGAAATTTTCTTAAAAAGATTATTATCGTCCCCATATTGTTTGAACACGCGAGCTACTGCTCTTCTAAAGCCACTCACATGAGTTCCGCCCTCTCGTGTATTAATATTATTTACAAAAGAGTGCAGATTTTCACTATAAGAAGTGTTGTAACTCATCGCTACTTCAATTTCAACATTGGTTTCTTCATCCCTCGCAATAATGTGGATAGGCTTATCAATTAATTTAGTACGAGCCTCGTCCAGGTACAAAACGTACTCGCTAAGTCCACCTTCTGATAGAAAATTAACAGAATGAAAACTTCCATCCTCTTCGATTTCGCGCTGATCAATCAAAGTAACATTCAATCCTTTGTTGAGGAAAGCAAGTTCGCGCATCCGAACTGAGAGGGTATTCCAACTGTATTCCAGGGTTTCGAAAATCGTATCATCCGGCTTAAAAGTAACAATTGTACCTCTATCTTCGGAAAGTCCAATTTCTCTGACATCATAAAGTGGCTTCCCGCAGGAATACTCTTGCTCATATTTCTTACCATCACGGTGTACTTCCACACGCAAATGCGAGGACAATGCATTTACACACGATACACCGACACCATGCAGACCACCCGATACTTTATAAGTGTCCTTATCAAATTTACCCCCGGCATGCAAGACAGTCATTACAACCTCTAATGCTGATTTCTTCAATTTCTCGTGCATCCCTGTTGGAATACCACGACCATCATCCTTTACGGTAATCGAATTGTCAGTATGAATCGTTACAAATATATTGTTGCAGTGCCCTGCAAGATGTTCGTCAATCGAGTTGTCAATTACTTCGTAAACAAGATGATGTAATCCTCGAACATCTGTACCACCGATATACATACCTGGCCGCTTGCGCACCGCTTCGAGTCCTTCAAGTGCTTGAATATTCCCTGCATCATAATTCCCCTTGTTATTCGGATCTTTAGGGGCTAATCTTTCTTCTTCTTTTTCAGACATAGTTCAAAAAGTTTGTTTGCTTCGCGAGTTTGTCGCTACGCTGTTTGTTGGCTTACGCCGTTTGTTCGCTTCGCGAGTTTGACGCTTCGCTGTTTATAACGCTTCGCCAAATTTTAACATATTTATTAGTTACATGCACTACCTGTATATTCAATGCAATTTCTTTATTCAACACATTTTTAAAACCCTGCTTTTTCAACCTTCAAACAGCGTAGCAAACAAATTGTGAAGCGCAAACGCCGAAGGCAACCAAACTGCGCGAAGCGCTAACCCTCCACGGCGATAATTCCTGTTTTTTTGCCAAAGTAGTCTACAAAATGCTGCATTTCGTTAGCCAGCTCAGCATTTTGAGTGGCTCGGTGGTAAGTATCAGCCATCGCACGTAGTGTCTGAAACATGAAGCGGTCCATTTCGTCCACCCTCATTTCCTTTGTCCAAAGATCAATTCTCATGGTATCTTTGGTGTTTACGTCAAACATGGAAAGCATCATTGCTTTAATCTCTGACCAATCCGGATCGACAGGATTGTCATCTGCTACCCACTCCATTTTAACCGGTATTTTGTCTTGACTTAAACCAACTTTTACAGTTATATTGGATGATTTATCAACCTGTTCAACCATTTGAATTTTTCTTATTTTTTGAGTAAAGTAGCCTTAGCTGAATTGAGTTGCAAAGTTAAGAAAATTATCATATTTTTTATCATAATTTATGTTATTGAAGTAATGATTTACCTTAATTTTTAGTTAAAAAAGTAAAAAATTAGTATCTTTTTAAATAAAAAAACACAAAATTAAAAAAAAGACACCTTTCTTATTAAACAATAAACATACATTAAATACTCTGCCTGTAATGGCGTTTTTCATTTTTTTTAATTAAAAAATATGCACCCAAATCTATTTTCTAACGTTTCAGTTTTTGATTAATACACCCAGCTGAATTCAGCTATTAAGCATCTAAAAGTGTCTAAATATCCTTACTTACATACTATCAGTCAACGAAGTGGAATTCCAGCAGATAAACTTCAGGAAATCTACGAAATGGAGCACAAATTCTACCATGAAATAATGAATGAACCCTCGTTTGATGCAAGGCAAAAACTGTACGAATACGTCTACATGAGAATTCATGAGATTTATTGCTCTCCACTCAAAACATACTTTCAAGATAGAATTCCAATAAAAACAAAAATTGCACGTCAGTTTGAAAATGAATTGAAAAACAAATCTTTGTTGGATGTTGGCTGTGGTGATGGCACTTTTCTCTACGCATTAAGTGCTTCTAAATTAAAAACCAAAGAACTTTATGGCTTAGATATTAAAGCCCCTTCCTTTCCTGATGATGAATTTGGCAGTAGAATCAATTGTTTCCAACGCAATATCATTCGATATGAAATTGATCAAAAATTCGATAACTTAATGTTGGATAATGTCTATGAACATATTGCGCCTCAGGATAAAACTGACTTTTTGAATTCCATTACAAAAAGCTTGAAACCTGGAGGAAAACTAATCATGATTATTCCGCATAAATTTTTCGGCCCAACTGATTTCACGACCATAATTGAGGGTACTTTCAGAGGGAAAATACCAGCACAATGTGTTCATCTCAATGAAACAACCTTTACCGAGGTAATGGCCGACCTTCAGGCGTATGGCTATGGAAATTTCACTACCACAATTCCATTTATTGCATTCTCTTTTTTAAGAAATATATTTCCGGCCTTTCGAATGCCTGCATCAATTTTCGCCCGTTTGGAAAATAGCAAATTCTGGATGTCACTTTTCAGAAGCACATTGTTCAAAGGCAAATGTCTTTTCAGAATGGAGGTTGTCATCATTGCCACTTTAAACAACAGGAAATGATCAAAAGAATTGTTAAACTTACCTTTCAGGAAGACAAAACAGAGGATTTTATCGAAATCTTTGAAGAAAGCAAACAAAAAATATTGGCAAGAAAAGGTTGTCTGCATGTAGAGATGTTGCGCGCCTCCTTTCCGGAAAATGTATTTTTTACGCTGAGTTTTTGGGAAAATGAAGACGCACTAAATGATTATCGAAAATCTGACCTTTTTGAAAAAACATGGGCAAAAAGCAAAGCTCTTTTTGCGGCAAAAGCAGAAGCGTGGACGGTCAATCTGCTCTCAGAAGCGGAATAGATCTTCTTTCATTATTTTCGTGAAATTCATTCCCGTTCTTACTCGACGGCATTACGATAAACAGACCGCAGTATTCATTATTGCTCAATCGACTTTCTAAATTAATTAACTCCGGAATAAGCATACCATTTCTCTGTCGAATTCAAAAAATAAGCAGTACATTTGCTTCGTAAATGGCATCCTCAATAATGGATTTCCCACGTTTCACTCCTATTTTTATATTTAATCAACCCAAATAATATTATGTTTTCAGACGCTTTTGAAGTTCAAGGAGGAATTCGGCTGCACGGAGAGCTGCACCCTCAGGGCGCAAAAAATGAAGCACTCCAAATCTTGTGTGCTCCGCTTTTGACAGATGAAAAAGTTACGATTGGAAATATTCCGAGAATAGCCGATGTTCGAAAATTAATAGAATTATTGGCTGGACTAGGTGTTCGAGTCGAACAAATTGACGAAGATACATTTAGCTTTGAAGCAGGAACTTTGGATACAGAATATTTATTTTCTGATCGCTATCAAGAAGATGCACGTAAAATCAGAGGATCAGTTATGCTAATCGGCCCACTTTTGGCGCGATTTGGAAAAGCATTTCTTCCGAAACCAGGAGGTGATAAAATCGGAAGAAGGAGATTGGATACCCATTTTTTAGGGTTTGAAAAACTGGGTGCCAGCTTTAATTACGATGAATCATCCGGCAATTTCTCCATCGAAGCAAAAAAACTGAAAGGTGCGAGTATTCTGATGGAAGAAATCTCAGTAACCGGTACAGCAAATGTCCTGTTGGCAGCTGTTCTTGCCGAAGGAACAACCACAATTTATAATGCTGCATGTGAGCCTTATATTCAACAATTATGTAAAATGTTGAATCGGATGGGAGCAAAAATCAGCGGCATAGGATCCAACCTCCTTACAATCGAAGGAGTAAACAAATTGAGTGGCACCGAACATAAAATGCTGCCTGACATGATTGAAATTGGCAGTTTTATTGGTCTCGCTGCTATGACACAATCTGATATAACTATTAAAAATTGCGCAATAGAGGAATTAGGTCTGATACCCTCCGTATTTCAGAAGCTGGGAATAAAGATGGAGTTCATCGGTGACGATATTCATATTCCCGAACAAGAGCATTATGAAATTTCGACCTTTATCGACGGATCGATCTTGACTGTTTACGATTCACCTTGGCCCGGATTTACTCCAGACCTAATGAGTATATTGCTGGTTACTGCTACGCAGGCAAAAGGTTCCGTGCTGGTCCATCAAAAAATGTTTGAAAGCAGATTATTTTTTGTGGATAAATTGATTGATATGGGAGCACAGATTATTCTGTGTGATCCGCACCGGGCAACAGTAATTGGAATCAACAGGCAATATCAGTTGCGAGCTATCGAAATGAGCTCTCCGGATATTCGTGCGGGAGTATCCTTACTAATTGCAGCCATGTCTGCCAATGGAAAAAGCATCATCAGGAATATTAACCAGATTGACAGGGGTTATCAAAACATCGACCAGCGGCTGAACGCCGTGGGAGCGCATATCAGAAGAATATAATGCACGTTCAATACGAACATTTAAGAAAAAAATAAACTAATCCGCTACTAAATTTGTTGTACCTCCTTGACTACGTCAAATTGAATAATCTTTAAACTCAACAAGAATAAATATGGAAGCTGTAAAAAGTCCGGTTATGTTGTATACCGAACAAACACCTAACCCTGAATCACTCAAATTTGTCACCAATAAAATGTTGTTCAGAGGAACTGCAGATTTTCGTGAAGTTGAATCTGCCAAGGATTGGTCACCGCTGGCTGTGGAGCTATTCGGCCTACCCTATGTAAAGGGTGTATATATCTGTAATAATTTTGTGACGATATCCAAGGAATTCAATTACGCCTGGGAGGATATCATGCTCAAAACAAAAGAGTTCATCAAAAACTATCTTGAGAACGATGGAGTTGTTGTAAAAGAAGGCTACACAGAAGCCATAGCGAAAATAGATGCTGAAAAAATCAGCACGCAATACACCGGAACAGAAGGTGAATTGGCTACCAAAATAAAAGAATTAATAGACACTTATGTTAAACCTGCTGTCGAAATGGATGGTGGCAACATTGAGTTCAAATCTTTTAACAATGGAGTAGTTTCTGTAATTTTACAGGGCTCTTGTAGCGGCTGCCCTTCTTCAACAGTTACATTGAAGACGGGTATAGAAGGGATGCTGAAAAGAATGGTACCTGAAGTAACGGAAGTTATTTCAGAAATGGGATAGTAGGAAATGACTATTTGAAAAGCGTTGTCGGGTAATTCATCCTGACAACGCTTTTTTAGTTTTGAAAACTAAATTTTCAATCAAAAAGTAGAGTTTATTGGCTGTATTCTTGTAATATACAAATATTAACACTATTTTTGAATATACTAAACCCGAATTTCCTGAAGTACAATTTGAATTAGAAATATGGTAGATGAAGTTTTTGAAGCCGCTCACTATACCGACGTAGAAAAACTGGAAATACAGCGGGCTTATCGCAATCTTCTGAGAAATGTAAAAGTTGACCTCACGGCAGAAGACAAGCACAATATCCGCAAGGCCTATGAAATGGCGGTGGGCGCACATGCGCCTCAGCGCCGAAAAACAGGAGAAGCATATATTTTCCACCCGATCGAAGTCGCACGCATCTGTGCAGAAGAAATTGGCTTAGGGGCGACAGGCATTACTTGCGCTTTGTTGCACGATGTTGTTGAAGATACACACATCGGCATAGAGCAAATTAAAGAGATTTTTGGAAATCAAGTCGCTCTAATCGTAGATGGACTAACCAAACTCGACGCAGCTTATGATATTGCCAGCCCACAAGCAGAGAATTTCCGAAAGGTTCTTGGTACATTGGTTCAAGATGTTCGTGTCGTTTTAATCAAAATGGCCGACCGCTTGCACAATATGCGAACGCTCGGTGCTATGCCTCGGCACAAACAACTAAAAATTGCAGCGGAAACCGATTATATCTACGCGCCCCTTGCCCACCGATTGGGCCTCTACAATATAAAAACCGAATTTCAGGATCTTTGCATGAAAATTAATGAGCCGGAAGCTTATGCAGATATCGCAAAAAAATTGCAGGAAAATTTGAAAGAACGGGAGCAATACGTAGATACCTTTATAAAAAATCTGACCCCGGAGCTTAATGATGTCGGAGTTCCCTACAGAATATTTGGAAGGCCAAAGTCAATTTTCTCTATTTGGAATAAAATAAAAACTAAAAGTGTTCCTTTCGAAGATATTTACGACCTATTTGCGATTAGAATCATTGTCGACGTTCCCAAAAAACGGGAAAAGTCAGTTTGCTTTCAAATGTACGCCATTATTACTGATGTTTATCAGGCAATTAGTGACCGCTTTAAAGACTGGGTTACCATGCCAAAATCTAATGGATACGAGTCATTGCACACTACAGTAATTGGCCCGGAAGGACGATTTGTAGAAGTGCAAATTAGAAGTGAGCGCATGGATGAAATTGCTGAACGTGGATTTGCGGCGCATTGGAAATACAAAGGTGTTAATGAATCCGGACAACCCGATGTTTACGAAAATTGGCTGGATAACGTTCGCGAACTGCTAGAAACCAATAGTGGAGATGCTCTTGAATTCATACATGATTTCAAGACAAACTTATACAAGGAAGAAGTATTTGTGTACTCTCCAAAAGGGGATTTAATCGTTCTGCCAAAAGGAGCCACGGGCTTGGATTTTGCTTTTCATATTCACTCCGGACTAGGTGCACAATGCAGTGGTGTAAAGGTCGATGACAAACTTGTCCCGATGGGATATGTTCTAAAAAATGGAGAGCGAATCTCAATTATTTCAAACAAAAACCAAAAACCCACCGAAGATTGGCTAAAAATTGTAGTTACCGGGAAAGCAAGATCTAGAATTCGTCAGTTGTTGAAAGAGGAAAAGAAAAGGCAAAGCCTTGTTGGGCGCGAAACACTTGAACGCAAGCTGGAACATCTGAAAGTAGATTTTGAAACCAATGCAGATATGCTTGCCCGCTTTTTCGGATTCCAGAATCGCCTCGATCTATTTTTCGCAATTACCTTGGAACAGGTAAATTTACAAGATTTAAAAAAATTCAGGGTTGATGGAAATCGCCTTATCGAACCAGATGCAATTCCCCATGAAAAAACCGGACATGAAATACATACTGAACAGTTAACCAGAATTTCAAGAAAAAAAGAGAGCAAACCGAGGCTGATAATTAATGGTCAGGCAGGTGAAACTTATGAATATTCATTGGCTACTTGCTGCAATCCATTGCCGGGAGATGCTGTTTTTGCCTATTTAACTTCCGGCTCAGGAATGAGAATTCACCGAACCAGTTGTTCAAATGCTTCTAATTTAATGGCCAATTATGGCTACCGAATTTTAAAAGCAGAATGGGTGGATTCACCTAACGCTAGTTTTGTTACAAAAGTAAAAATTATAGGTATTGACACTGGCGTAGGTGTAATAGAGCGATTGTCATCCAATATCTCAAACATTGGACTCAATATTCGATCTTTTCACATTGATGGGAAAGAAGGTTATTTCGAAGCAACAATTGAACTAATCGTTGTAAATACTGATCAATTGAATATGGTAATTAGGACCCTTAAAACACTGAATGGTGTTCAAAATGTATTCCGATTGGAAAACTAAACTCATTTAAGTATTGTTTTTTAGTATGTTTTCAGTATTTTTGTGGACGCTAGTAGAAAAACAAAAATACCAATAACATGAAAAACAAGGTCAAGGATTATTTCTATTTTTCCCGCGCAGAAAGAAATTCTGCTGTGTGGATTGGTTCAATTGCACTTGGACTCTTCCTCCTCCCAAATATTTACGTTCGATTCACTGATTCTCCCCCGATTCAATCTTCGCTTCGTCCAGAATCCGAGCAGCCACTCGTTACTACGGTTCCTGAAAGTAAGCATGAAATCCGAGCATTTGAATTCAATCCCAATTCTGCCAATGTTGATGACTTTCATGCGCTCGGCCTATCGTCGAAAACAATCAAAACGATCATCAACTATCGAAACAAAGGTGGCAAATTTAAAAGGCCCGATGACTTCAAAAAAATATGGGGTCTCTCAGTTGATGACTTCAATCGGCTGTTGCCATATATCAAAATTGATCATGGACAAAGCATCACTCCCGGCACGAATAGTAATCGAGTTGATGTTGGAGAATTAAAAGCTTTTTCTCCTTCAATTGCTACCTTTGAGGAACTAAAAAAACTGGGAATTCCGGATGCTATTTGTAAACGGATTATTAATTATAGAGAAAAAGGGGGGAAATTCAGACAAAAAAGTGACCTGCAAAAAATCTACAGTTTCCCCCAGGAGCTTTATACCAGTCTAGAGCCTTTTATTATTATTGAACCCACCCCCTTTACAAAAGAGCAATTTCCAAAGAACAATTCACTTTACCCTAAAAAAAATAAGCACTTCGATGGACAGTTGGAGATTAATAGTGCATCGGTTGATGAACTGATGGAATTACCCGGCATCGGAAAATTCTACGCTTTTAAAATTATTTCGTTCAGAGAAAAATTGGGTGGTTTTTTCGAGCTCGAACAAATAAAAGAAACCTATGGACTACCAGATTCAACATTTAGAAAAATAAAGCCGTTTCTCAACATTTCAAGTCCACACAAGAAAATCAATATCAATACAGTTACGTTAGAGGAACTTAGCCAACATCCCTATTTTAGGTATCGACATGCTAAACTCATTATCGAATACAGAAATATGCATCAGAAAATAATCAGCGAACAAGAAATGAGAAAAATTTATGGTATTAAAGAAATCCTGCCAAAAATTCTCCCCTACTTGACTTATTGATGAAAATGAACACAAGTATTTCGAAAACGGTCATTTCAAATCGCATCTTAGCCATTTCAATTAGAATATGATTCGAAAAGATAGAACGCGGGTTAATACCATATTGTTATTAACGCAAAAAATGCTGCCTCCCGAAAGAAACAGCATCTTTGTACTTCATAAAATTTTACAGTCTTGCCTTCAAAATTATGCATTAACGGGAAGTCTTTTCTTAAACCAACGGAAACGCAACGATAAAACCACAGAAGTACAACATTTCAGCTTTTGTTGGGGTAAAAAGCCTCGATGTATACAAAGCTGCAGGTTTCACGGTTAATAATCCATCTGTTTTATCCCGTTAGCTGTTTTTTCTTTCCAATTGACCAGTTTATGATGATGATTTACTGAATTGCTTCCTTTTGAGTGAATTTCGAAATCTTCAATCATATAGCTAATTCCCTAACAGCATCAGCTTGCCATTTTTCAATATTGTATCGCCATCAGTAATTTGCCACAAATACATTCCTTTCGATAGATGTATCGGTAAATGAACATTGACTTTGTCCTGATAGATCAATTGGGAAAATAGATAACGCCCATTCGGATCATACAGATTCATCTGGCAACGGTCATTAGGCAAATTTTTACATTCTATTGTGAATTTATCGATCGCAGGATTTGGGTAGACAAGTGCCATGATATCATCTGTATTTTTACTTTCTTTAATTGAGACCGGCAGTTCGCAGTTCGGGTCAGTAGCGCCGAGATAAAAACTTGGAGTATTGGTAAGTCCTACATAATAATAGTCAGGCAACATTATATCGTGCTGTCTGAAATCACAGGCCAAGCCAAGACTATCAGGCTGCTGGATAATGCTCATATATCTGTTGCCGTTGGTAATTCCAATATATATCTTTCCATCTGGAGCAAGCTGACATTGAAAAAACAGCGTTTGTTCGGGAAACCAATCGAAGGTATCAATCTGTATTTTACTGGCCAAAAGATCTTTTGCAGAAAGATCATATTGATCTAATTCATCACCCAGAGCCGTATATAGAAACCTGCTATTGGGAGAAAACTCCATTCCTGCACAGATTCTTTTATTGAATCCAATATCAATATACCGCTTATTCGAAAACAAACCCGAACACCTGTCGAAGTCAAAGATGTAAATTCCACTATATGGATCTCCCATGGCGAACTTTGTCCCATCTGAAGAAAAATTACCTTGTCCTTTTGAAGTATGGTTTCCAAAAATACTATGCTGAATATTTTGTTCACCGACATACTGTACACCTTTGGAAGTCAGAAGTAATCGCTGAAATCCCAAAGTCAGAAGTTGAGGTAAAACTACCCACCAGTCTTTACCGTTGGCATGCCTCACCGCATAAATACCCTGGTAGAAAGTATCCTCTTTTACCAACACCCGCTGCTTGATAACTTCACCAAGTACATGCTCTTTTGATTGGCTGATTTTAGAGTAAAATAATTGACGTAGTGGCAGCGAAATCGAGTCAAAAATATACTGATCTTCCGCTTTAGTATGAAAAGCAACAAAATGATTTGTATCTCTAGGCACAGGTAAAATAATTTGCTTTCAGAAAAAATATTTGACCCAATTTTTCCACAATATGAATTCCAAACGTACCCCAAATTTAAGGTGTCTCCATATTGAATAATTTTAAATTCTCTATCAAAAATCGCACATCCATTACTAAGAAAACGAAGACTTCCGTCTGAATTTGATACTACTGAATTATAAGAGCCACCGTTTTTTGATTTTGGCACTACAAGTACTTTCAACTTATTACTGGAATCCCAGCTAAGCTGCATTAAATTACCGAACCAAGTTCCACTGGACAAGATCCAATTACTATCATAATTAGTTTGCGCGTTTAATTGAAAAAAAGATAAGGCAAAATAATACAAAATATAATTACATTTCTTCATAATACTGAGTTTGGGAGGTCTGATATGATCAGACCTCCAATTTTCATTTAATGTCGAATTACTATTTTACTTGCCCGAACCCCGTTGAAATACACAAAGTAAATGCCCGAAGGAACTTTGCTGGTATCTAAACTATAAAAATCTTGCTGACGCTCAATTATGACATCAAAAAATCAATTTTCCGGCAATGTCAAATAATTCAATTTCAGTACTGCCTACAATTTTTTCAAATTGAAATTTGGCTACTTGATCACTTGGATTTGGGAATACTTTAAAGTTATCCAATTCAGGCTTCGCTGATGTTCTAAATGCTTGAATTTCATCACAAAGACCGATATTATCATACTGTACTTCTTTGATTTGCTCTAAAATTTGTCTTGCTTGATAAACACTAGACCCCGAATGAGAAGGTCATTTATCGGCTATAATACTAAGCAAATTTATTTGTTCTTCTGAAAATCTACGATTTGACAAATATGCGTCAATTACTATCGTGTACAAAATTTTAAAGTCAAGTTCGTGCTCAGATACTAACTGGATATTCATTAGTTCATCTTTAAAATTTCGAATTTTTTAACATTCTATCCCCAATTATTTTATCGAAAATTGCTGAATACAGTGAATCCTCCGTTGACTCCATGACCATTACAATCCCCACTATTAGGATAAATGGTAACTGTCCTGTCAGGTCTGTCCATACTCTTGGGACTATTGACAAGATCGAGAATCTGCGCAAAGTTAATCGTTGAAAAAGAGAGAAATACTAAAGTGAAAATGAACTTGAGAGGTGTCCGAAGGAAATCAGTGTTTAAGCAATCTACTTTGCTATAATTGTGCAAAGCACAGCATGTGTTTGTTGTCTTTTTCATGTTTACAAATTTTTGATGACTTAATGTTGTTTACCAAGCTTGTACTGCAAATATAAAGCACATCAAAAAATCGCGCAAGTACAAATGAGTGAAACGGGAATATGAATGAGTGAAGCGGGAAAAATGGCGGGTGAAGCGAAATACAATTCGCGAAAATTGGCGATATTCGTTCAATTCGCGGCTGGATACGTGAC
>JBMOJB010000048.1:0-22103 GCA_049316985.1 Saprospiraceae bacterium
TTGTTGCCGCGAATTTTGCGAAAAGAACGAATTTGCGCGAATTTTTCTTTTTTAGTTTGTTAATGCCTGGTATTCTATTTTTGTTGCCGCGAATTTTGCGAAAAGAACGAATTTGCGCGAATTTTTCTTTTTAGTTTGTTAATGCCTGGTTTTCTATTTTTGTTGCCGCGAATTTTGAAACGAACGAATTTCGCGAATTTTTCTTTTTTAGTTTGTTAATGCCTGGTACTCTTTTTTTGTTGCCACGAATTTTTCGAAACGAACGAATTTGCGCGAATTTTTCTTTTTTAGTTTGTTAATGCCTGGTATTCTATTTTTGTTGCCGCGAATTTTGCGAAACGAACGAATTTGCGCGAATTTTTCTTCTTTGTTGTGTGATTTTTCTATGGCGGTTAGGCACCAAATTTGTAATACAGGTTGTTTTGCTCCAATCAAATTACCCTAATTTCTTGAATTTATTTGAAAATATTTTTCGAGTAAATTGTGGTTTAAGCCCAAAGTTCAACAGCAATCCCAATTCGATTTCCGTTGCACGCAGATAATTAAGTAATTGAGCCTCATCACGCGGTGTAATTTGTTCATGTGCTTTCAGCTCAATAATAATTGTATCATTCACAACCAAATCAGCATAGTAAAGTCCTACTTCTCGACCTTTGTAGTAGACCTTCATCATTTTGTTCGTTTCTACCTGATAGTTTCTGTTTGACAATTCAATATACATTGAATTTTGATAGACTTTTTCGAGAAATCCATGTCCCAAATTACTGTACACATGGTAAAAAATCCCAATTAATTCGTTTGATAGTTTTTCATGAATCATTTTATATTGTTTTATTTGTTAACTTTTAACCTTGTGTTTTACCTACCACATTGACCCACATTCCACTTGTTCGCGCAAATATATTTTGATCATACATTGCTTCGCAATTGACAATTGGTAAATAGTACCTACCTGCATAAGCAGCATTCAGTTGTACCCTGTAAGTCACAGTTTGATTATGGTTGAGATCAAAATAAGTATTGACCCTATCGTCGCGGATGTCCTGGTAGTCGAAAGAAGATGAGGAGCCATAATTAACACCACTCATTCTGGAATTGTGAATTTCCCAGCCACCCGGGAAAACCTGTGTGAGTGCCATTTCTTTATAGTAGTTATACAAACTACCCGGATTCGTAATTGATACTTCGGCAGTAAAATCGGTTCCTTGTTGAATCTGAGTGGGGTCAATTGTTTCACCTTTCATGTTTTTGTATGAGACTGACATTTTCAGGTGTCCTGTAGTCATCGCTTGTCCGGTACTTGCCGATGGTTTGCCACGGTTTATTAAGCGGACAAACATCAGGTTTTTTCCTTTGTTACTTACTGCTACTTTTCGTACTCCTTTATCTACATCGATAGGTACTTGTACAATTGCTACTTTACTCCCTGCGTTGATTTCATTGTTGTTTCCAAGTTTGTACGTGTACCGTACAGATTCTTCTGAAGTATTGTTACCTAGTAGTTTGCTTAGTGATACTAATGCTTGAGCTACAGATTGAGTAGCATACCAGGACTTATTGAGCTTGTCAGATATCGATCTTGCCAAGATTCCTGCATTATTGAAGTCACCCATCAAAACCATAGTCTCTAAAATTTGTGCTTCGTCCCGGACATCTGAACCAAAAGAATAAGACATTTCCCTATAAGGGTTGACTGATTTGTTCTGGTTGTTAGTTAGCTCTTTGGCGATTTCAGGTTTGCCTATGAGACAATATGCGGCTGCAAGTCTCCAACGTGGAGTTTGCCCCAGATTCTTCATTTCTCGCAAACGGTTCATGGCTCCGAGTTCTGCCGTACCTGCCAATGCCAGGGTGTACAAACGGTATGCCTGATCCAATTGCCTGCCATTGTCATCATAGTAGTAGCCGTCATAATAGATTGGATCCCACCTTCTCGCCATATTGAGCTGGTAATTTTTCCATTTTTCCATCATATTTGGAGGAAGCATATAACCATTTTTTTGTGCTTCAGATAGAAAGTGTCCAGCATAAGTACTCGCCCAGGCATTGGATTGCCGATCGCCCGGCCAATATCCAAATCCACCATTATCGGTTTGGAATCTGGATAATGATGAAATGGCCGCTTTTATATTATTGTAAGCCATATCCTTCTGCATTTGAGATAAGTCCATGAATTTCCCTACATACAATTGCGGAAAAGCTGCTGAGACGGTCTGCTCAACGCATCCGTGTGGATATTCAAGCAGGTATTTTAATTTATCTCCCAAGTGTAAAGCAGGTATAGATGAGATTTCAATCATCGCTTCATTGGTTCCCTGATTACCAACCGCATCTACATTTAGATTACAGGATTCGCCCGCTTGGAGTGCTTTATCCTGAATGTTAGTGATGTATGGATTAGGATTCCTCACTTCGATTTCGATTTCCTGCTCTGCCTTTTCACCACCACCTTCAGCTATTATTTTAAATTTGGCTACACCTTCTACTTCGTTAACTTTAATTTCAAACGCCGACATTTTTTCTCCAGGTTTGTCAAAACTAAGATTCTGGCTACTATTGCCGATGATTCCGATCAATCCGCTGCTTTCGACAACAGAAACTTTTACATTTTTAACTTTGTTTTCCATTGCGAAAATATCGACAGGAAGTTTCAATTGTTCGCCGGGTCCCAGAATTCTGGGAAGTGTCGCCAAAAGCATTAACGGTTTTCTAACCGGAGTTGATTTTTCAGCAAATCCATAAGCTCCTTTTTGTGACGCGACGACCATGGTGCGAACAGCGCCAATATAATTGGGTAATTTTATGTTATGTCGTGCTCTTTTTCCTTTTTCAAGATAAAAAGGTCCGAGGTGAATGACTACGGGTTTGAAACGATTTGCTCTGTTGTTTTCGCCGGATTTTCTATTTAGACCATCGCCGCCAATGCTGAGGATCCTTTCGAGCTGCCCCCCGTAAGCACCCATTACAAAATCATAAATATCCCATGTTTTTACACCCAAGGCTTCTCTTGCATAAAATGATGCCCATGGGTCAGGAGTTTTGAAACGGGTTAGATCTAGTAATCCTTCGTCAACTATAGCAAGGGTGTAAGTCATTGCATTGCCACCGGCTTCTGCTACCTCCACGGTATATTTCTGTTCAGGTTCGAGTACCTCCGGCATTGTAAGTGTTGGAATCAAACGCGTTGACGCGTCTTCGATGTGAATTGGAACGACACCATACATTCGCATGGGCAAGTCATTTTTAACTTGAGCATGCGGTTGGATCAAGGCTACGTGTGCATATACAGTAGGACACATTGCAGTTGTGGTCTTGAATGTGAATTTATTATTGCCTGCTTTAGCATCCATCCAATAGTGTTCAATCACTTTCGAACCACTTTCAATAGTGATCAGGCAACGACCTACTTCTCCAGTTGGAATATCCAGTGTGACAGTTTCACCCATTTTGTATTTGTCTTTGTCTGCTTTAAAATTCAACATTGCAGCAGCAGCTCTTGAGCTTTGATCCGGCTCGAAAGCTTCATCATCCCAGGGATAGCCTGCATTGAAGAAATCGCCGCTTGCGTGTCCGCTTTCGGGATGGATTGCATGAACAAAATATCGTCCCCATTGTCCCACCTTGAAAGGTAATAATGCCATTCCTTTGTCATCTGTTTTGATGGTTTGTCTGACAACGGCATCTGTACTCAAATCTCGATTGTACTGGCTTACGTTGTCTTCATTGTTATCCCACCACCAACGCCATTGTACTCTATACACAGCTACTTCAACAGTAGTATTGCGAATTGGATTGCCTTTTTTATCTACCACAGCAAATTCGGCATTGAGTGCTCGATTTACTTCAGCTTCTTTACTATTAAATTTATTTCGCGGAACGTTTACACCTACGTACGCATCATAGGTATAAAATGGCATGGCAAAATTATCGACACTAAATCCTCCACCTCTTTCAAAAACCCTAACTTTAAAATTGGCCTGCAGTTTGCCGGGCACATCTTTGTCTTTTAGATCCAATTTCAAGTTTACGTTTGCAAAGCCATCATTATTCAGGTTTCCGTCGAAAATCGATTGTGGTTCACTGAAAAATGACCTTGCGGGATCGTCGAAAATGAAATTCTCGTACTTGTCGAATTTGGTAAAAACAGGTTTCAGCGCTACTTCTACTTTAGCATTCAGACCTTGTGCGGCGGGTCCGGTAAGCCAATTGGCTTGCAGCGTACCCATTTTATCTTCAGTACTTAGTTCGTTTTTCCCTTTGAAGTCCATTTTTATCTTCAATCTATTTGGCTGCACGGTTTCAATCATCAATGTTTTTTCAAAAATTGCACCGCCGACTTTTACAGTTGCCATATAATTGCCAGTAGGTGCATCTGCTCTGGTAAATGTTGTCAGGTCATACACATTGTTGATGCTTTTCGTACTTGTAAATCGTTGTTGCAATTGACCGCGAGGATCTTTTAATTCGAAAGTGATCGGATAGTTGGCGGGCAACTGATTGTTTTTATCGTCAAGAATAAAATTCAAGAAGATGCTATCTCCCGGTCTCCATACACCTCTTTCTCCGTAAATAAATCCTTTTAATCCTTTTTGAACTACATCACCAGCGACATCAAAACGGCTAAGGGAATTTGAGTAGCCATCGCCTAATTTGAGAAAACCTTTCTCGCTTCCCTGATTGACCATACATACAAATGGATTTCGATCCAATTGTAATTTGGCAACGCCGTCTGCATCGGTTTTTGCAGTGGCAATTACTTGTTGCTGGTAATCGTAGAAGTCAACTTGTGCGCCTGCGACACCTTTTGCAGTCCGCAGATCAGTAACTGCAGTAAATACGGATTTATCGTTGCCGATTTTTGCGATGATGCCCAGGTTAGAGGACATTACATTTCTTCTAACAAATTTTTGGGGGTCGAAATATTCTCTTTTGCAGGGATTGTCCCTGTTTTCGTAATTGTATTCTTCTCCGTCTTCAGAAGCGTAATAGTTCATTCCATCCAGGATACTTTGCATTTGGCCATCACTGTCTTTTTGAAAATCATCACTACTCAGTGCCAGGTTTTCGTTGGATGAATTTTCGTTGCAGGCATATGTGGAATATGATTTTCGATATCCTATTCTCACCTGATATACTGCTGAAGGATCTGCCTGAATGAGTTTGGACAGATCTAAAGTATATCTTACAAATCCACTTTTATTTCCTGAAGGGTTAATTTCATTGAGATTCAGTTTTTTCTGAAGTATGATTCTTCCGACTCTTTCGAGGTCATAGGAGTATTTGGTATCAAGATCGGCAGTCTGCAAAAACTGCATGATATTATTATTGAAGATTTTAAAAATTTCAATATCCACGCTGTGTAGATTGCAGGCTTCAAATGGGAACATCAATCCATTTGAATTGGGCATTATATTTCCTTTTCCGGCTAAACGAACAGCGGGCTTGAGGTCTTCAAACTGTAAAGTCCATTCATTAAGCAAAGGAAGAGGTTTTGCGGCCGTATTTTTAATTCCGCTTTCGCAAATTATTTTATCCTGACCTACAATACGAAGTGCCGGATAGACTCTGACGAAATTTTTGTCTTTGATATACCTACAAACTCCTTTGTAATTGCTGAAGTGGATAAGTCCTTCGAGCGACTGATCAGGATCAATTGGGTCAGAGAAATTGACCAAAACGTATTGATCGTCACCTTGAATGACTTTCGCATCGACGACACAGAAATTGGACAATGAAGGTATTTTATAACTTGCATTACCTTTATTATCTATATTCAGTGGATTTCCGTTCCAGTTGATCTCAACCAGGGATTCCGAGTCACCCCTGACAATATCATTGATATAAAAGTTATGAGCGCGCTTGTCTTCGCTGTGTGTCCATCCGATACTTAGTTCTTTACCATTCTGCTTCGCATTTAAAATGGCAGCGCAGTCTTCTTTCTCTGCGGCATCTGCGGTTGTAAGTGTCCCATAAATTTGCTGTTTTTTAAGGTCATTCATATCAACAGCCTGTAATCCTTCTATTTTTACATCAAAAAACTGTTCTCTGGTTTTGAATTCGAATTCAAAAATTCCTGCTTCAGTAGGTACATTGCTAAATATTTTGTCGAGTCGAATAGAGCCAATATAATTGATTTTATTTTTCAATACTTCCTGCGGTGCGAATAGCAGCGTATGGGTATCTTCCCAGATAGCCTGTCCTTTCAGGGCTGGTTGAACAGAAAAAACACCGTTGGGAATTGGTTTTCCTACCATGTCCAGTGCACAAACCGGATTAGCGAACCTGATTCTGACTGGATCTGATTTAGAGATTGTGCCGGAGGTATAGGCGTAAATATAATTATTGACCAAAGGGCTATTCTTGTGCGCTTTTCTACTGGAACAAGAAATGGCCAAAGCAATCATTACGATGCCTAGGGATAGAAAACGAAGCATTTTCATACTTTACTGTTGTTTTTTTGTTTGAAATAGTGAAATGAATGGAGATATTAAAAATATCAGAGTAAATATAATGCATAATACTGAAATTAAATTGTCTTTTTCAGCACTAATTAATTAATAAAATTGCTTTTGTATTATAGTATGAATTTGGATGGCAGTATGCAAGCTGGGTGGCGTTTTTTTGTGCATTATTTAGTTTATAATTTAGGTCTGCGATTTCAAGGTGATTTTCTTGATTAAATATTAAATTCTAAAATAATGTAATTAGATGTTTTATTAATATAATATATAAAGTCAATATAATTATTAGTATTCGAATGTGAATTTTGTATATATGTATTAGTTTGTATATTTCGAATCACGCATAATTTTCACAATAGATTTTATATCTATCTTGAAAATACCCTAAATTGGGTAGAAGATTAACAAGTTTTGGAACGGCATTTGTCATATAAAGAAATATCAATATGTGATTTCAAAAAATAGAAAGTCCTGATTGATCCTACAATCCAACCTTACAACAACCTTACACAAAAACAGCAGCGGATTCGTATTGCTTTTAGTGCCAACTACACACACCAAATTACACAATTCTTTTCGCCAATAGCGAAGCATAGTACTCGAATGTAAGTGGTCATTCGGTTTTGGCTTCTTGTTGCATTCTACTATTGTGTTTTGATTGATTTCAAAATGGACCAGACAGATTCATCAAATATCCAAGCAGATTAACCAATCATTATATAATTATTTTTTAACTATCATCAACCATCAACCTTATCATGAACACTAACAAACGTCCACTTTTAGTGATGATTACCTTGGTACTTTTATTTTTAAGTACTTTTTACGAGGCTAAAGCACAATGTGTTATTGCCGGGAAACCTAATCCGATAGTAATTGATTATTCCGGAAATTGCACGTACAATTTAAGACCTACTGATTTTTCACATTCTTTGCCAGCGGCGACTGCTACTGCACAATACAATATAACTATTGTTGGTGTAGCACTTAATTTGCGAAATAGACAGGGATTAACGACCAATACAGACACTTTTCCAAGAGTCAATCCGGTAGCGGTTGCCTGTGACACGCTCAACTACATATTGATCAGAGAGGATTTGAATGCAAATCCGACTACTTGTACGCTAAGTGGTCAAATAGTTTTTAGAGATGTTAGGGTTCCCACAATGTCCGTAGGTTCCAATATCACCTTTTCTACGAGTACCGGTTATGCTATTAAGCCCAGCGACTTGAACTATACGATTAATAATACGCCTAATTGTCCTTTGGGGATACAGAAAGTGCAAATCAAACGAGCATCAGAACCTGACAGTAGATTTAGAGACACCATACTTTTGTCATGTGCAGATGGAATCATGCTTCCTGTTGTATTGAAAGCCACAAATGCATGCGGTATAACACAGTGTGTAAGCACTACACTAACCATACAAGATAAGATTGGACCAGATTTTATGGTCGGAAGTTTGCCAGATATTACAGTAAATTGTCCTGCAATTAAAGATGTGAAGTATTATGATGATCCAGTTTTCACAGATTGGTGTGGTTATACTATTTTCTCCAGAGAGATTGTCGATGATTTGGTAACTAACACTTGTGGTACCGGTACGTTTACGTTGAAGTATATTGCAAAAGATAAATTTGGTAACCCATCAGCACCCTATTTACGGAAAGTTACAGTGATAAATCCTTTTCCTTTTAATTCCAATACGATTGTTTGGCCAAAAGATACCATAATTAACAATCCCCTAATTACTAACCCGTCACAAGTTCCGACTTCATTAACAGGTGTGCCGACCTGGATTAACAATGGTTGTGAATTGATTGCTACTTCATTGACAGAAATGGTAGTAAGGGTGTCGCCAACTGCCTGTTCGTTTAAAATTATCAGAAAATGGAGCGTTGCTAATTGTTGCTTAATGGGCGTGCATGGTTCATTAGATGATCCTTATACACATACACAAACAATTGTTGTTATGGACAATTTAGGACCAACTTTGACTAATCTGCCAATGGATCAGACAGTGTCATGCGATAACAATTGTATTAAAGATGTTTTGAATTTACAGAGACCTGGCGCTACTGATTGTGGGAATGCTGTTTTTCCCAATAGTGCATTTACAGTTACTTTTACACCGAATCCGGCTGGAATGGTTCAAGATCCTACGAATCCATTTAATTTTACAAAAGTACCGGTTGGTGTTTATAAAGTAACTTATATCGTTAAAGATGAATCCAATAATATTTCTTTTCATTCTTTCCAACTGACCGTAGCTGACCGTACCATACCATCTTTAGTAGTGTTTGATCGATTGGCTGTGCCGGTGGGTTCGGGTGGTACTGTAATGGTAAATATTACCTCATTTATCGAGAGAGTGAGTGATAATTGTACTGCGGTAAGTGATTTGACTTTCTCTTTTTCTCCGACAAAAGATTCTACTTTTGTAACGTATGGCTGCAAAGACGTGAGACTATGTACACCATCTATGGCTTACAAAGAGGTTACCATTTTTGTAAAAGATAAAGCCGGAAATGTCCAGGCGGTAATTGCCAGGGTAGATGTTCAAAAGGGTATGTCGCCTTGCTCATGTTCTAAATCAGTTGCAGGAGCAATTGAAACCTCAGGAGGTTCAAAAGTGGAGGATGTCGTGGTGACTTTGGATCAGAACAATACAAAGAAATCAACCAAAACCAGCAATAGCGGATATTTCGAATTTACGACAAATACACCTGCAAGCTTTACGATTTTGCCTGATAAAAATGATGATGTCTTGAATGGTGTTTCTACTTTGGATCTTGTTTTAATTTCTAAGCATATCCTGGGCACACAGAAATTTACCTCGCCATATCAACATATTGCAGCGGATATCGACAAATCGGGAAAAATTTCAAGTGCTGATATTGTGCAGTTAAGAAAGACTTTATTAGGAATTAACCCAAGTTTTGGAAGTAACACATCATGGCGCTTTATTGATAAAGCTTATCAGTTTGCCGATCCACTAAATCCCGACCTAAATAAATTACCGGAAGGAAAAAGTGGAACTGCTACTTCAAACAACGATTTCGTAGGCATAAAAGTGGGTGATCTGAATGGAAATGCTAAAGCGAATCGTTCAGCTACACCTTCCGGATTCAGAGGTACACTTCCAAGCCTGGTATTTGAAGCGAAGAATGTGAGTTTCTTAAACAAACAAGAATTTAGCGTGCCGGTATGTGTGCCTGATTTTGGAGATGTAATTGCCTATCAATTCACCATGAAATTCGATGCGACTAAGTTGCAATTGACAAGTATTACGAACGGCGACAATGCTGCGGACGTTGAATATGGTACAACACACCTGGATGAAGGAATGGCTACTACCAGCTGGATGAACATTAGTGCGATGCCAATGAAAAAAGGTGAACGAGTATTTACTTTACACTTTAAGTCAATCGGTAAAGGGGAATTGAGCAGATGCCTTCAATTTAGTTCAGATTTGACAAAAGCAGAAGCTTACAATGACGCAGGTGATATAGGGGCAATTTCACTGAATATCAACAATATCAGAAAAGAAAACACAAAAATTAAGAATTCTGTCTTAAGTACATTACAGAATGCACCGAATCCTTTCATGGAAAGCACAACTGTTCAGTTTTATCTTGATGAAACAACAGATGCAACTCTTACCATATTCGATCAGACCGGCAAATTGCTGAAAAAGATTGAAGGCAATTACAGCAGTGGAATGAATAACGTAGAATTAAGCGATCTGCCGGCAGGTCTGATGTTCTACAGATTAGAAACACCCGATGGTTACAGCGATACAAAGCGTATGTTGAAACTAGATTAAGATTAGGACGTTTTGATACATATATCTAACGGCTGCACCCTTCAGTGCAGCCGTTTTTTTGGTTAATAGACTCAAAAAGCGATTTATTTTTTGTCAAAATTCGATTTTTTCAAAAAAAAGGCCGAATTGTTCAACTAATCGCGCAAGCTGTCTATATTTGTTTTTAAAATCATATTTATATTAAAAAAATTAAAACAACGAAAATGAACTCAACACTTAGAAACATTTTGGCCGTACTGGCAGGTATTGTTGTTGGCGGTGCTGTCAATATGGGTATTATTACGATAAGCGGATCTATAATTCCACCCCCACCCGGTGCTGATATGACCACTCCGGAAGGGATCACTGCAGCAATGTCTTTACTAGAACCCAAGCACTTTTTGATGCCATTTCTTGCACATGCCCTAGGAACATTTGTTGGGGCTTACATCGCATCGTTAATCGCGGTTAGCAACAAAATGCGGTTTGCAATGGCAATCGGAGTGTTTACGCTAATTGGTGGAATTTCTGCGGTTTATATGATTCCTGCACCAATTTGGTTTGATGCTTGCGATTTACTTTTGGCGTACATTCCTACCGCTTATCTGGCAGGCAAATTGAACGGAGGGTAGGAATTGCTATTTTCCTAACTTATGATCCTCCTGCAGCAGACCTAACTGTGGGAGGATTTTTTTTTGATTGGAATACTAAAAATTATGTTGCACCCCAATAGTATATACGCTTGCGAGGGAGCTCTTCAAAGGCTGCATGTAGGAAGCGCGTACGCCAAAGGATCGATCGGCTATCAGCACCCGAAGTCCCGAATTGAAGACAAGGCCATTGCTCCGGACCGTGCCAGCTTCGCCTTGCAGGGCAGTAAAACCATAACCCGTTCCAAAAAATCCGCCAAAAGTCTGGCTATTGTCAGGTTGTGCCATGTGGCCGAAATTGTACTCAAATACCAATGGCAAATCGTACATTAATTTATAATTTTTTGACCCTTTGCTGCTTAAACCGAACGCAATGTGGCTGCCGAATGAAATCGAATTGTCAGCCATCATCACGAAGTTGGCGCGTGGGGAGTAGTTCAGGCCCCAATTGGACGCATCTTTACTTCCGTAAATGCCAATTCCCGCGGCATGCTGAAAAGTAATTAAATCAAGATAAAAGGTCCTGGCCACATACCTTCTTGGCTGTGCCGAAACCTTCGACATGGAAATAGAAGTACAAAATAATAATAGAAAAAATATTGGTTTCATTGTGCGAAAAATAATTATCAATTTAGCGACAAAATGTTGATTTGTTTAGAATTTTGTCTTGCGCCAAAATGTTGAGTTGTTTAGGAAACGTTGAGTTGTTTAGGATTTTGTCGATAGACAAAATGTTGGGTTGTTTAGAATGATCTTAAACAAACCTCCAAACCTCCAAACCTCCAAACCCTAAACCCTCTAGTCTACTTCAAAAATTCAATATTCCGTAAGAGTCCTTCAAATTTTGTCCTTTTAACGGCAGATTTGCTAAAGAGTTTGCCGAAAAGTTCATGGTTCAATTCTTGCCAGTCTTTTTCGGTCAAATGCAGCAAATCAGGATGCGGCTCAAAAGCTGTTTCATGATGCTGCTGTGCAAAACGATTCCAAGGACAGACTTCCTGGCAGATATCGCAGCCGAACATCCAGTTGTCCATTTTCCCTTTGAATTCCTCGGGAATAGCCTCTTTGAGTTCAATCGTAAGGTATGAAATGCATTTTGAAGCGTCTAGCAAATAGCCATTTTGTGCAATCGCAGCTGTGGGACAAGCATCAATGCATCTTCTGCAGGTTCCACAATAATCCTTGAGAGGACCATCGACCTCAAGTTCGATATCAATAATTAATTCTGCAAGGAAAAAATACGAACCTCTTTTGGGATGTATCAATAGCGTATTTTTTCCAAGCCAGCCGGTACCGCTTCTTTTTGCCCATTCTCTTTCCATTACCGGCGCAGAGTCTACAAAACAACGACCGTTGATCTCGCCAATTTTTTGCCTAAGCGCTTCCAACAGCATCTTTAGCTTGTTTTTAAGGACATCATGATAATCCTCTCCAAAGGCGTATTGTGAGATTTTGGGTGCTGACTCATCGTATTGCTTCTCCGGATTATGGTAATTGAACAAGAGACTAACCACGGACTTTGCCCCTTCGACCAGTTTCCGCGGATCTATGCGCTTGTCGAAATGGTTTTCCATATAGGACATTTGGCCATGGTATTGATTGTTGAGCCATTTTTCCAGATTTTTTGCTTCAGCGGTCAATTCATCTGCTTTGCTAATCCCTACATATTCGAAACCCAACTCGAATGCTTTCTGCTTTAAAAAAATGGAATGCTCACGAATCATCAGAATCAGACGATTTCCATCAATGTGCGGAATGCAGCGAATTTATCACCATAGCGTTCTTTGGTTTGCGCTTGCAGCCTTGGTGCATGTTCCAATTGGTATTGGTCAAAACTGGCCATATTTTCACAAAGGTATTGCGCGGCATAAGCACGACCGCCTTGTTCTTCACCAAATATTCTGCAAAGTCTGAATTCCTGAAAGCAACCTGTAGCGACTACATCAGGCATGTGTTCAGTTTTCATCCAGTTCACCCATTCGTCGGCTACGGCCTCGTCAATATTGATGGTTACATTGTAAATTAGCATGGTATAGGGTTTATTTATTTAAATTAACAATAGTTACTTACCTGAAATCGATTTCTGTATTGTCGCCCAAATTTAGGCTTTGGCGCAGCCCGTGCACTGCAGTGTCGTTGCCAATAATAGATTGATGTAAAACAACTTCATCCAAAGCTGCAAAACTACCAATAATGGAATTTTTTATGATGCTGGATTCTATTTTGCTGCCTTTTCCTACCGTTACATGTGGGCCAACAATTGAATTGGTTATTTCGCAATTCTCTCCGATACTTACCGGGTGAATAAAAATAGTATTTTCAAAAACAGGCGTTTCCAGATAGGGCTGTTTGTCCAGCAACATGACATTGGTATCCAAAAGCACTTCTTTTTTACCGCAATCAAACCAGATATCTACGTGAAAAGTCTTGAATTTACAGCCTTTTTCAATCATATTGTCAAGTGCATCCGTAAGTTGAATTTCACCGTGGGTACGCATGTTGTTGGCAATATTGATGTGCAAACAGTCAATTAGCAGCGGTATATCATTGATTTTGTAGATTCCGGTGATTGCAAGATCAGATTTTGGAATGCGCGGTTTTTCTATTAATTTCCTCACGATTTCGTCTTCTTCGCCCATTTCGACTACACCAAACTCTCTTGGATCTTCAACTTTTCGGATTCCCACCATAGAACATGCAGACTCCAGTACCGGTGCCAGATCCACTTCAAAAATGATATCGCCAACAACAATCAGAATTTCTTTTTCTTTAGAAAAGGAATGTCGCGCCGTCCATATTGCATGACCCAATCCTTCACGCTGATCCTGCTGAACAAATGTCATTTCGATATCCGAGTCGGCATACGTTTCGTTCAGGAAATCTTTAATTTTTTCTCCAAGGTATCCGATAACAAATACAAATTCTCGAATACCTGCAACGCTCAGGGTATCCACGATATGGGAAATAATGGGTTTCCCTGCCACTGGAATTAAAGGTTTGGGTTGCGTGTACGTGTGCGGGCGCAATCTGGTGCCCGCTCCTGCAACTGGAATTATTGCTTTCATAAGAAAAATGGAAGCAAAAGTACAAATCGAAAAGGAGTTTTCAAAGCATTTCTTCCAAACTGCGCATTAATAAATAGGCCAGATAACTTTCGTCTTCGTTGCCGATTCCAAGGCGATTGTTGGTCAGGTGAACAAAGTCTGCATAATATTGCCACACGTTTTGATCTTCGGGTTCAATATGTTCGTCAATTTTCATTAAATAGCCTTTCGGCCGAGGAACGAGCATTTGTTGTGCTTGAGCCAATCGGAACTCGAGTCCTATGCGTTTATTTTCGACTAGCCATTGATTGAGATAATTTTCTTCAAATTCTTCTTCATTTACAAAGGCTTCCCAAATAGCAGCATGATAGGATACCATTTCTGATTTCTGATCCTGAAAACCTTGCTCATAATTCTCAGAAATGGTTTTTAATTGCTTTTCGTATTGCTGCTGGCTTACGCGGTCACGGGCGATGGCAAACGGAAGCCAATGTGCATAGATGGCAGCAAAAAAGTCGGCTGCTTTGTCAATACTCATAGCTGCTGCATACGCCAGTCCTAAATGTAACTTCAGAGCGGTTCCCATTGCTTTTTGATAATTCCAGGTTTTCGTAAGTACAGCATCAATCGCTTCCAGAACAACAGATGATGAGTAGAAGAATTGTTTTTCAGCAAACTCGATTGAATGTGGTCCGCCATAACGCTGCAGTTCTGGTTGATAGGCTTCAAAATGATAAGCATTGTTGGGCAGCCAGCGTTGATTGGCAGGAGTATCGGGGTGAAAATTGGGATCGACTCTTATAGAGGGATACATCTTGAAGTAATTGCTGAAGTGTTCTTCGATATTTGTGCGAATTATTTTTTCAAGTACTTCTTGTTCTCCTTTGATTCGCAGGCGGATGTGTGGTCCTTGTTCTCTGTATCGTATGAAAAAATAGCGGCTTGCGGCGCCGGTTTTCATGATAGTGTCAATAAAAGGTTTTACAGCTTGGGCCAAAAAAACATCCATTGGTTCTGTGTAGAACAAATGAACAGATAGCCAGTTTTCGTTTTTGGGAAGTAGCATAAACAGTGATATATTTTGCTGAATTTAGCCAGGTAAAGATATTAATAAAATGTACTTTTTCGATTATTGCATCTCTTTTTTCTCAGATCTAGTAATTAATATTGATTTGTGCTTTCGCACTCATCTGTTGCAACGTTTACAAAAGATTATCTTCACTAAAAATTGAATCTGGACAAAATAGTCTCTTTCAAGTAGATTTCGATTTATAGAGAAATACTTGATAGGGGAGTGTGTTATTTGACTTAAATCGTACATTTGCGCAAAATTGCACTTATGGGTACATTAATTAACGGATTTTCTAAGCTATCCAAGGAAGCCAAAATGGAATGGGTTGTCGGGCATTATTCTGCTGATCCGAAAGGAATGCAAGAGATGATGATGAGTTTTTGGCACGAATCTCCTGAATTGCAAAAAATTCTTGATGGATTCAGTGAAAATACCATTTCAAATTTTGTAATGCCTTTCTCATTGGCACCGAATTTTGTAATTAACGGTAAAGTATATTGTGTGCCGATGGTGATAGAGGAAAGTTCTGTAGTAGCTGCTGCATCTGCATCAGCAAAATACTGGATGGAAAGAGGAGGTTTTACTTGTGAAATATTTGGCACAAAGAAAATCGGGCAATTGCATTTTTCGTGGCCCGGCGACGCAGCAAGGCTCAAAGCTGTATTCCCGCAAATTAAAATAAAATTGCTGGAAGAGACCGCTCATCTTACAAAGAACATGGAGCAGCGTGGTGGAGGGATTCTCGACCTGGAATTGTTGGATATGTGTGCGTTGGAACCGGAATATTACCAGATTCGGGTTACTTTTGAAACTTGCGATTCTATGGGAGCCAATTTTATTAATTCGATTTTGGAAGAATTTGGCTTATTACTGAATGACATTTTTGAAAGTATAGAAGCATTGCAGCACCCTACCGGTTCTGTCAATGTGATCATGGCTATTTTGTCAAACTATACACCGGATTGCCTTGTGCGCGCAAGTGTAGAATGTCCCGTAGATCAACTTTGGGATAAAAATCTAGGTATGGAGGCCGACGTTTTTGCTGAAAAATTTGCCAAGGCGATTAGGATAGCTGAGATTGATCCTTACAGAGCCACCACTCACAATAAGGGTATATTCAATGGTATTGATGCAGTGATATTGGCAACTGCCAATGATTTCAGGGCAATTGAGGCTTGTGGACATGCATACGCAGCTAAAGATGGACAGTACAGTAGTTTGAGCCATTGTGAAGTTCGCGATGGAAAATTCAGATTCTGGATGGATATTCCACTGGCGATCGGTACAGTTGGAGGTCTCACGCATCTTCACCCCATGGCCAATTGTTCATTAGAGATCCTCGGTCATCCCAGTGCTGACGAATTAATGCAGGTCGTGGCTGCGGTAGGTTTGGCGCAGAATTTTGCTGCTGTTCGATCGCTTATTACAACCGGCATACAAAAAGGGCATATGAAAATGCACCTTACGAACATATTGAATCATCTGCAAGCTTCTGAAAGCGAAATTGAAAATGCCATTCAATTTTTCGAGGATAGAAAGGTTTCGTTTTCGACTGTGCGAGATTTTTTGAAAAGATAAGGTTTGGAGGTGATCTCCACCATGTCCGCATTTTTCTAAAGTCGGACCGTGATTAATAGTTGATGTCAATTACTTTCCAAAAAATCTGCCAATATGAAATATTATGTAGTGCTTTCTTCTTTCATTTTATTTTTCTCAACCCGTACTGTTTATTCATCTGCACAGCCATTGCCAACAGTATCTGCTGTAGATCTTCAAAAATATGCTGGAAAGTGGTTTGAAATCGCCTCATTTCCACAACGTTTTCAAAAGGGATGCCACTGTACAACTGCAACCTATACTCCAGCAAAAAAAGGAAATATAATTGTAGAAAATCGCTGCAACAAAGATAGTTTGTCTGGTAAGGCATCTTATATTAAAGGTAAGGCATTTGTAGAAAAAAACAGCGGGAATGCCAAACTGAAAGTGCAGTTTTTCTGGCCATTCCGGGGGAAATATTGGATAGTGGATTTAGCAGATAATTATTCGTATGCAGTAGTAGGGCACCCCAATCGCAAATACCTTTGGATCTTATCTCGAACGCCAACGATGCCTGAAGAAATGTACAAAAGCATTGTGAAACAGCTTGAAGCTAAAGGATTTGATTGCAGTAAATTGGTAAAAACACCTCAAATATAAATTTTGATGAAAAGCGAAATGAAGACTGTAATAATCACCGGAGCAAATACGGGCCTGGGTTTTGAAACGGCCAGGCATTTGGCTTTGAATAGACCGGAATGGCATTTGGTCTTAGCTTGCAGAAGTGAAACCAAAGCCTTAACTGCGCAAAGAAAGCTGACCGGATTAAGTGGTAACTTAAACATTAGTTTCTTTCCTTTAGATTTGTCATCACTAAGTTCCGTTCGTGAATTTGTACAATTATTCAATACGGCCAAGTTGCCGCCCTTACATGGAATCATATGCAATGCAGGAATGTCCGGAACTGATGCGCTGGAATTCAGCGCTGACGGGATAGAGAAGACCTTTCAGGTGAACTACCTTAGTCATTTTCTGCTGGTGTATCTCTTATTGCCTGTAATGGAAAAGTATGGAAGAATTATTGTTGTTAGCAGTGAGTTGCATCGCAATGATGGGCCTATGAAAGCATTTCATCCTAATTACACAAGTGCGTTGCAATTGGCAGGTCCTGCCGTAACTGAGACTATGATAAAAGATTCTGGTAGCCAACGCTATTCTACATCCAAGTTGTGTCAGGTGCTTTATATGAACATGCTCTCAAAGTTACTTGCTTCGAGTAAATATAATGAAATTTCAGTCAATGCCATTAATCCGGGACTGATGCCCGCCACGGGTTTGGGAGGATTGAACAAAAAATTACTTAGGAAGTGGTTTTTGAAATATATCTTGCCTTTTTTCGCAAAAGGTGCCGTATCTACGCCTGAGCTATCAGGAGAAATTATTGCCCGCATGATTTGGTCCGACGAATTTGAAGGAATTTCTGGAAGGTGCTTTGATCGTGAAAAGAATGTACCTTCTTCGGCAGAATCTCATGATCTTGGCAAAATGAAAGACCTTTGGGACACCAGTCTGGAATTGGTTTCTGAAAGTGGAAGGTTATTGGAAAAGATATAATTAGAAAATCAAATACTGTCAACATCAATTTCCTCTACTCAAAGTTGTAATTTATCGAATTTTCCTCTCCAATAGGGTTTATTTTTGTCATACAAAAAAGCATGGTATTTTTTGTTTGTAATCAAGGATGTCATTCTCTCTTCTATTAATAATCAATTTCTTTTGCAAATTGCTCATCATGGTCCAAATAGCGGGCTTAAAGTGAATTATCACAACTCTGTCATTTTTTGTATTAGCAAAAGTGTTAAAGTTTAAAAAAAACAACTGAACTAAATTGTCAATATTACATGTATATACCTGCACTTATTCTTTAAAAAGTAGTATAATTATAAGAAATAAAATTGTTTTTTAATGATTTTGATTGTTTTAATTTTCCCATTGCACAAACGTTCAGAACGATGATTTTACTCACTTGTGCTGCTGATGATTGTCATCTTAGTGTCATTTAATAGTAACTAAATTGCAGAATATTGAGCAATCAATGAATAATCAATTTTTAAATAAAAAATTTCTATTATGAAACTCTTTCAAAAAAAGTTCTTTTGGGTAGTTACTACTTTTGCGCTTGTATTAGGTTACTTGGGAAGTTGTACAAATGATGATCAGATATTAGACACCGGTACAACAACAAATTCTTCCACAGATTTAGTTGCTGTTAAAACATCAACTGCTCCTGCGATTGATGGTGTTGTTGATGACATTTGGAAAAATGCTTCCGTAATGAGTACCATTACGCAAGTGCCAGATCCGGGAAATGGTATGTTTGCCGGTTACATCGGTACAAAATATCCTATTAATCTGCGATCCATGTATGATGACCAGCATATTTATTTTCTGGCTGAATATCCCGACGAAAATAAAAGTGTCAATGTATCTCCTTGGTATTTTGATTCCAAAACAAAGAAATGGGCACAAGAACCTTCTGCCAGAACATTTGATGCCAACGGTAAAATGACAAGAGAAGGTTGGGGTGAGGATAAATTGTCTTTCCTTTGGAATGTAGACAATTCTACAGCTAAGTTTGCCAGTCAAACATGCTATGCAAGTTGCCATATGTTCACACCTTATCTTGATCCAACAACGACACCGGCAACGATGAAAGCCAATCAAAGTGGTAATCACTACACTAACGGTGCCAATGAAAAAATCGATATGTGGTGGTTGAAAATAGGAAGGGATCCTATTTTTAAACAAATGTCTGATGAATTTCAAGATTGGGCAGGTGGACCGTCTTACAGCAGTTTGGTTGGAGGAAGTGCGAATGGCAGACACCAAGATGATCAAATGGTAACAGGTGTTGCCTCTGCAAATTATCCGTTTGGGCCGACATATAGCGCAAACGTTGGCGGAACAAGCAACAATACACAGAAACTAGATATTACTGGAAAGACACCGAAAGTTAGTGTAAATGTGCCTAAGTACATCATTCCGGGCAGAACAGATTACTATTATATTTTGAAATCAGAAGTTGATAGCAAAACTGCAAAAACTATCACTGCAGTAGATTCTTTGGGAGTATTGACCCTGGAAGATGGAACAACCATAGATCCTAATGTGGGAACAGATTACCAACGCATCGGTGATAATGTGAGCGGTGGGGTTGGAGCCAAATCTGTACCGAGTTATATTTCTGCTCCGTTGACCAATGGACGTGCTGATATTACTTGTCAGGCAGTTTATACCGGTTCAAGCTGGATCATTGAGTGGAAGCGTTTGTTGAAAACACCCGATGTTTTCAAGCAAGACGTAGATTTCTCAAGTTTGGATGATCAGCCGTTTGGTGTAGCTATTTTTAATAAATCCAATTACCAGCACGGTATTAAGCCTAATTTGGTTTTGAAATTTAAAAAATAGGAATACCAGTTATTGTTAAATTCTTTAAAAAACGAATCATGTTACGGAATACGATAATAATGGCGGTTGTTTTTATGAGTGCTGTTGTATTCTCACTTAGTAGTTGCTATAAGGACAGTACGGTATACCCCGACACTGAAGAAATTACAAGGCAAGTGAGTTTTACAACTGATATATTACCGATATTTAATGAGAGTTGTGCGGTTAGTGGTTGCCATTCAAATGGTGGGAAGGCACCAAATCTTAGCACTGCGAGTGCTTTCAATTCTTTGACGGTCGGCAATTATATCAATACGGGAGATCCTGAATCGAGCGTATTGTACCAATGGATGGCAGGTAAAAAAGCAACTCCAATGCCAATAGTAGGTATCAACAAAAATTATAACGCATTGGTCCTTGCCTGGATAAAACAAGGCGCTAATAGCAATTAAATTAAAGATTATGAAAAGATATATGGTTAATGTAACGCGGAGTATTTTGGCACTCATGCTGATTTTTTCTTATAATCCGGTGGTTTTAATAGCTCAGGAGAATACAGAAGCCGGCGTTATGGTAAAAGAAAAGCCTGTGAAAAACACCTTTGGGAGCAATTGGTGTATGGACAATCAAACAGTAATGGTGCCGATTAAGGGTACAATGGAAATGACAATCCAACACCGTTTTGGTACGGTAAAAAATGGTGCTGAAGATCTTATAGGAATTTTCGCCCCATCCAATATCAGACTGGGAATGGCCTATGCACCGATCAACAATTTAATGGTTGGAGCAGGTATCACGAAAGAACGGATGCAATTGGACTTTAATGCCAAATACGGATTGCTAAAACAAACACCGGGAAGTATGCCTGTGAGTCTGACTTATTTTGGAAATATTGTTTTTGATTTGCGTAATAAATCCAATTTTAGGTATCCTGTTCACAGAATGTCTTACTTCAATCAATTGATTGTCGCAAGGAAAATTACTGATAAATTATCTGTTCAGGTGTCTCCGACTTTCTCCTGGTTCAATAATGTAGAAGCATATTTCGACAAAAATGGTGATGTGCAAAAAAAAATGAAGAATGGTCATTTGGCGATTAGTACTTATGGTCGCTACAAACTCAATGACAAATTTGCGATTACAGCCGGATACGATCAACCTTTGACCGCACACACTACAAATAATCCGCTTCCAAATATATGTTTCGGATTTGAAGTGACAACCAGTGCACATGCATTTCAGGTATTCATGGGTAATTATTATGGCATTGTACCACAAAGCAACAATATGTTCAATCAAAATGACTACACAAAAGGTCAATTCCTGATTGGATTCAACATTACGAGATTGTGGAATTATTAATTATTTTCATAGTGTCTTCAAAGATGAAGTCTTAAAATTCGTCATATATAAGGACCAAAAATCGAGATTTGTTCACTTGTTTAATCGTAGACCGATGCAATAATCAGCAAAAATACCCGAAAAAAAAGTTGCGGACTCTGACCCTCTGATTTCCTAATCCCAATGCTCCGCAACGTCTGTAATTTCAGCATCAAAATAAAATAAGATGGCTGTCTTGAATGTTAAGATTCGAGGCAGCCATTTTGGTTTTGTAGGTTTAGTTGTAGAGTTGTTCAGTTGTTTAGTTTGTTGCCTGGCGGCAATTGTTTAATTGTTTAGTATATTGCCTGGCGGCAATTTTGGTTAGTTGTTTAGTGTGTTGCCTGGCCGCAATTTTGGTTAGTTGTTTAGGCCGGTGACAATTTTTTTCCTGAGAAGGAGTCGGATTTATAAGTTTTATTTGACATTTTTTGGATAGATACTTTAGTTTCTATTTTTTTGACCTAAGATCTCTAACGGTTTTTATGTGCAAAGCCTGAGAAAAAACTATTTTTGCGTTGCAATAATGCAGTAGTATTAAGAATTCAAATCCACTTTATGAAGATTGCAAAAATATTTCTTTTTATTGTCAGTACGGGCTTGATTATTTTTATAAATGTATCCTGCAATGGCGTTAACGACCTTTCTTCCAAGGTGCCAGCCTTAGAAGGAACATCCGCGGATACGATTGTGGTAAGGGAAAAATC
>JBMOJB010000049.1:0-21921 GCA_049316985.1 Saprospiraceae bacterium
GGGTAGTTGAGTTTTCGAAGCCAAATGCAATTGAAAATTTGAAAATTTGAAAATTTGAAAATTTGAAAATAATTTTTGATCAACTTCGTTGATTTTACTAATTGTTAAGTTTTCTAGATTTTTTTTCTCGCGTAAATATTTGGATCTTTTAAAAGGAGGTCACTAAATATGTAACAAAGCAATAAGAGAGTTCAGGAAAAAACTCTGCAGGAGTTTATACCTATTCAAGAAAACCTAACTACCCACACTGATCAACTTATTGCCCGTATAATTTTTGCAAGTCGATATTGTTAACGCAGAAAAGGATACTTCGTTAATAATAAATTTTCCTTTTCTGCTATCATTTCTTTCAGTCGCGAATATTCGCCTGAATCCGGGAAAAGAGGCCGGTGTTCTTTAAGTGACTGTAGTGCAATTACTTCAGCAAAGATTTTCATCGAATTTTCACTAAAATAGGTTTTGTTAAAATGCTCCCACACATATTCTATGGCGATATCATTTGGGTGTACCATATCTGTATTAAAGAAACGATAGTCGCGTAGATCATCTATTATCAGTTCATAAGAAGGAAAATAATGCACAAAAGGAAAGACCTGTTGCAATGCTGCGCAGCTCAGCAATAAAGTAGCTTTACTTAGTTGGTTTTCCGTAAATCCATCTCTTAAATGCCGGACCGGACTTACTGTTAATATTATTTCAATTGAGGGATTCGCTTGCTTGATCGTTTTAAAAATACTGCTAAGCGTCTCGACACATTGATCGACACCTAGGCGTTTTTTTAGAAATGCGGAGTGTGGAATTTTATGACAATTTGCAACAATCTTTCCGGATGCTTTGTATGTATAAACGGTTGCTGATCCAAGCGTAATGATTAATCTGCTGCATTGCTGAACAAAAGTTCTACCTCTTTTAAGTTCTATTTCTATATTTTCCAATAGCTTTTTGCGCTCCATTTGAGCGAATTTGCCATGATGCAAGAAGCTGTGCCATAATTCACCTTGCTGTACGAGATGTTCTTCCGGGAATTCTTCACCTTTCCATAACAATTCGATGGAATCTGAAATAGACACCGGATTGTATAAAATGCCAAAAGGGTTGACTTCGACCTGAAATCGACCCTTTTGTAGATAGTTTGCAATGTTTTCCGCAAAACAGGAGCCGACCATTAGTATTTGATCCTGATAAGAAATTTCAATTTCAGCACCAGGCACTTTCAACTCGGTTCGGAATGTATTGTTCATCTTTATCAATGATCAATATTTAAATATCAATGATCAATGATCAGTGATCAATATTTAAATATCAATGATTCAATTGTCAATTTTATTTTGTTGAGGATACTTTAATTTAATGAATACTGGAATTTTGATTATGTATTAATTGACGTACAGATTCAAGCGTTCCGAAGTATTTATTTTGATTGATCATTAATCATTGATCAGTGATCATTAATTTTTAGTCCAGTGTTATTTTTTTTCCTTGATAAAAATCTACGATTTTTAATTTGAAAATATAATCAAATCTGGATATGATGAGATTGCGTTCGGCGGTGTCCATATTATTGCGAGCGGTGGTCATTTCAAATGTTGTAGCAGCACCTACTTTGTATTTTTTATCAATATTCTCATAAGCGCCCTTTACGGCTGTGAACGTTTTGTCAGATGCTTCCAATTGCTTTTTAGCAGCACGTGCATTTGCCAAGGCTGCTTGGATATCACTTTTTAGTACTTGTTGGGTTCTTTGGTTGCTAAGTTGTTGATTGATTAATCCAATTTTTGCTCTTTCGACTGCGATCCGGGTTATTCCCCTGTCATATATAGGGATCTGTAAAGTGAGGCCCAGCGCCTGTCCAAAATTATCTGAAATTTGATTGAAATATGTATAATTTTTATACTGATCGCTTGTATAAGTAGGTCTTTCAATACCGGCAGTGACTTTTGCGCCGTTGATATGGGAAATGAAAGGCACAGTTTGTATAGAGGATCCGGAAGGCACAGCATTATTTTTCAAAATATTCTTTGGGCTGGCGGTTGAATAGTTGCTACTTAAATTTCCGAATATACTAAGCGTTGGCAACCAATCTGATTTTGCAATATCAGCATCAAGCGATGCACTTTTCAAGCGCAATTCTCCGGCCCTGATTTGTGGTTGACGTGAATAAGCCTGATTAAAAACTGCTCTCAAAGTAAGTCCTTCTACGTCGTTATTGAGGGGGATATTGATTTCCGGCTTGATGATTTTGAAAGGAAGTTCGGGGTCCAGTTCGAGTAATTGCTTAAGATTCAAGTAGCTGATATCAATTTGATTCCGGGCACTTACCAAAGCTTGCTCGTTAGTAGCCAATTGAGCAACGAAATCCAGGCGGTCATTGGCAGGCCGAGAACCAGCTGCGATCAGTTTGTCCATTTGATCCAATTGCTGTTCACTTTGTTCAACTCTATTTTTTGCCGCAATGTTCTGCTCTTCTGCCAATAAAACCTGCAAGTAAGCCGCAGCTACGTTTAAAGATATATTTTGAATGGTTTGTGCCAGATCTGCTTCCGCTGCCTCGCGATTTAATCTGGACTGTTTGATGGTTGAATTCACCCTTCCGCCATCGTAAACCAGCTCATTGACATTTAAGCCTCCACTATTGAACCCCACCCCCGTATTGGTAAATTGGTTGGTACTGGGGTCGATTACACGACCAAAGTTATAGCCGAGATTGGTGTTAAAATTCAAAGCCGGATATCTGGAAGCTCGCGATTGACGAATATTCAACGCGGCATTATCCAATTGCAATTGTGATTGTTTGATCGTGATTGAGTTTTTTTGCGCATGTTCAATACAGCGTTCGAGCGACCAAGTATCTTGTGCCTGCAACGAAAAACTCACAACAATTGCAGCAAACCCAATAATTAAACTTTTGTAAGTCATCTTTTATTTTTCACTTTGTAAAATTCAAAAATAGGCATATTTCCTTTGCAAAGGTAGGCGTAGACCAGCGGAAACAGGAATTTATTTGATAAATTAAGCAATTAACACGACAAATAGTAGCTAGCGTTGCCGCAACAATCGAATGTACAAAAACTTATTCAGTAAAAAGGCAATTCCTAATCCCAAAAGTGCTCCCCCAAGTACATCAAACGGGTAGTGCACGCCACAATATACTTGTCCATAAGCGACGCATCCGGCCCAAAAAAGCAAGGCAACCTGCAGGTATTTTTTTCTCCTGAAAAGCGTCAGACTCAAAGCAGCAGCCAATGCAAAATGATTGGCAGCGTGACTGGACGTAAAACTGTATCCCACGCCACAAGGTACAATATTGATTACTTTTCCGGCTAATTCGGGTTCACTGCATGGCCTGATACGGCGGAAAGTATTTTTTATAATGTGAGAGCTGGTGGAATCTGAAATACTGACTGTAATTATCAGACAAAGTATTAATCGCCAGGATTCTTTCTTATATGTATATAGAATGTAAAATAGTAAAATTAAATATAAGGGAATCCAATTTGAGGGGGTTCTGAAGAAAATAAAATATTGATTTGCTGCATCACTTCTCCATAGTCCGTTGATATAATGAAATGCAGCAAAATCTACTTGTTTTAAGAATTCCAGCATAATAAGTTTTATGTTTGAGCAGATGGCACTAGAAGTCCAGGCCGATTGAAAAGTGTTTGATTGGTTTTTGAAATACCCTGGTTTCAACGCCCCAGGCATAATCGAACTTGACAAAATAACCAAAAAATGTAGTTCTGAGTCCATAGCCCGTACCCATTATTATTGGATCACGAAAATAATTGACCTTGATGGTAACGGGGCTGTTGGGATTATTTTCTGGTAAGGTGACGATATTCAATGGATTGTCAGTACTGAACAATTTTCCTGACTGCCAGGCAGAGCCGCAATCGAAGAATCCGATTCCCTGCAGGTTTTTTAACCATGCTGCTCTGATATTTGGAAAAATATACTGTACAAGCGGAATTCGGATTTCGGTATTCACCAGAAAAAAAGAATTTCCATTGCGGATATTATTGTAAAATCCTCGCATCTGCGCCGCTTGAGTAAGGTAGGTGAAGTTGCCCTCAGGCACTGAAAGACTATTGCCTAGTGGGGGGCGAAGCGCACCTTCCACTCCGCCAATCATATACAACATTCGTTCTGTGCCGAAGGAAGTAGCACCTGTTACACGCAAAGCAATGATGGATCGTCGATCCAGGCGGTGATAGTGTCTTGCATCGAAGCCAAGAATTCCCATGTATCCATTTCGGAGATTAAAGGCGCGTTCACCTGTCAATTGAATTCTCAAAGCTTTCATCCCATTTGCATATACTTTTAATCTGGTACCAACTGGCGTATTGTTGGCCATCAGTAGTACATTGTCGAAAACATAATTCGCATTCAGACCGATGCGCTGTTCATTGCGCGAAGGGGTCCTTAGCGTGGTTGAATCAGTCGCCAGATAGATCAATTTGTCAAGTCGAAGCAAAGAACTCATTTTCAAACTGTGAAAAGTGTTGAAAGGGACGGACCATTCGAATTGCCCGACGTCGGATAACAATCGCGATTTGAATACTTCAGTTGAAGGCTTGCTTTCAGAAAAGTTAGTGGACTTGTGATAGAAAGTATATTTCTTGTCAAAACGCCTTTTTTTATCCGTTACCTTTAAGTAGTATTCAGTGGTATTAAATGAGAGGTCATTGCCCGGACTGGTACTTCCCGGAATCGAACTTGTAGGCGAGTTGGTGCCCAAGGTGTTAAATTGTCCATTCACCAGAAGTGAAAAGCGGGCTCCGATATCTACTTGATAATCTTCAAACAGTTCTTTAAGTGTCATTTTAGGGTGAATACCTAAAGGTGGAGTGCCATAACCTCCCAAAAACAACTCAGGCATATTGAGGATGGGTGAATTGTCGAAATTTAAAAATCGAAATTCATCCAACCTGAATTTTAGTCGATAAGGTATCACACGGGTTCCTCTGAATTTGTGTATTTCTTTTTTTATCTCTTTCTCTTTTAGATCATTTGTCAGGCCTTTTTCATTGATTGACAATTTTTTCTCTTCCGGCGAAACAACAACTGTATTAGACTGCTGCACGGGGTTTGGAAATTCACTTTGAAAATAATCTGCAAATGGATCCGGTTTGGGAGCGATGCTATCTTTTTTGGGTTCTTTGACTAACTTATTATCAGCAGCAGCTTTTTTTTCAGGCTTTGAGGTCCCGGAAAGGCGACTTTCTTTCAACCATTGAATTTGTCGGAAGGCCGTGTTTAGTCTGCTGTTAGCTGCTTTAGTAGGAACTTCATGGATGGAAACTTTGAACTTGCTTTGCTCGAAAAACAGGTCTATTGCTGAAGTATTTTTAGCAAAATGTTGGGTGATGATATTCCTTCCATAATTGGATTGGTCGTGTTGGTAAGCGGCGATGCGATATATGGGTACTATCCAGGAACTATCAATTTGTACAGAGTCTTGAGCAGTAAGTAAAGTGGGCCTGTCTATTTGTTGGCGGGCTCCGTCTTTATAGATTATGATGGTGCGATTGTGATCAAATAGCGTATCCAGATAAGCAATATTACGATTGATAATTCCATTGGCATCACTTAAAAATGAAAAGTAAGTGGAGTCAATTCCTACGGGATTTCGCTCCTGAATTTTGCTTGTACTGGTCACTTGAACGAGTCCGTTGTCTTTCTTATTGAGGTTGTAATAGAAGATATCAAAATTATTTAGTGGCAAGATGGTGTCCATTTTCATGGCCAACATCGAAGTGTCGGGACGATTAGAGGCCCAGAGAAGTCCTTTTTCGCCTTTATGTCGGAAAACACCAACATCCAGATCGTCGTAAAAATCATTGGTAATCCGTTGAAAGGTCCTACTGATTGGCTTATATATGAAAATATCAGAAAATCCATTGGTAGTTGCAGAAAGTGCCAATTCGGTTTTACTAAGGAATTCCATGCTGTATACGCGTTGAAAATCAGGAGAAAGTAATTCAATACTGCCTTTATCGTCGTCAAGCTGATAAGTATAAATTTTTCTGATGTCTTTTTTTTCATACAAGACGGCCAGTGAACGACTATCGGGTGTCCAGGCCAAGGTGGCATAATCATAATCAGCACTTTGAAGCGTATTGTAAAATCCGGTCCGTTTGATCCTTTTCCGGGCGTTGTTTTCAAGATCCTGTAAATACACCCGGCATCGCCCCGCTTCATTGGTGACATAGGCAAATTTCTTACCATCAGGGCTTAACTTAGCACAGGAAATGGGAATGTTTCCTCTAAAACGAACATTTACACTTTCGGGAAAGGCTTCTTTGGAAGTTTGGTCGTTTTGGTACCTGTCCTTGAAGTAGCTTTCCCAGGCTTCGAAAGTTTTATTGACATTTCCCCCCAATATATACTGAAAACCATTTTCAATATTTCGGTTGATACGAGTCAAGTAAAGTAGGTTTGACAAGGTTTGCCTTCCATATGTGAGGCTGATATAGTACCAGAACGCATGTCCTGCCAGTTGCGGGTTTTGTTTTGCGAATTTTTTAAATCCATCAAACTTTGGATTCAATATATAATCCTTCAGCACATTGTCGAGTTCCGGATTCCAGGATTCCGCTGCAAAAGCAACGATACCTTGTCTGTACCAATTGGGTAAGCTGTAAGAGACAGCATTCTGAACCATTTCCTGAATATTGCTGCCAAAGAGCATCGAATTGAGGTAAATTGTCGCTATACCTTCGCGAATTTGGCGTCTTAGGTGCTGGTGATTGCCATCGAAATAGACGAATATTTTAAAGCCATTTACTCTTCCGCTAAGCATCTGCGAAATCTCCATACTTGATTGGAGTCTTTTACCCAGAGCGGCCTCTAGCATAGCAATTGGGTGTTCTGATCCATTGATTGAAAAAACCTCCTCCTCGCCGATATTCCCTTGTTTGATATCCGTGAGGTCGGTGTAAACGATAATTTCGATTTTGTTACTAATCTTGTGCTCGAGGAGCGTCTGGATCTCCAGATTATCGTATTCTGCAAATTGGACGGCGGCTTGTCCAACGTTTTTTGCGGGGCCATACCAATATGCTCTAAAATTGGGACTTTCATATTGCAGCCACTCCCTGAAGTCTTCATTGAACTGTACCCTGTTTTTGCCAAAATCGGTTCTCACCTGCTGTCCGAAGATACAAGTAACTGGTAAAGATGTGCTTATGACAATAAAAAAGATAAGAGCTTTCATCTTATTAGTAAAAATTGAACGATAGTACGACTGAGGAGTAAACTAATATTAAAAGTGATGCCTTTTTGCGAAATAACCAAACATTCGGTAGAAATTCCTTTTTTTTTAATACTTATTACGGCTCTCTGAGTAATTGTTTGTTTAATTGAGTTCGCTCAGCTTTGTGCGAATCAGCTGCAATTGGCTTCGAAAACTCAACTACCCACACAATTCGATATGGAGCCGATATAATTAATTTATTTAATATATATAATTATATGCAAATTTGGCATGATATTTGAAAAAAATATAATATGATTATTTTTTGTATGTATAAGTACCGTTATTAATCAGAAGTATTTTTTAATTTTAATTTTATCCGAAACAATTATGCGAAATTTAATGCTATCTCTATTATTCTGCACACCTTTTTTGGCGCTTGCCGGAGGTGAGGCATCACTTGTCAATTTCTACAAAGGCGATCTTTCAAAAGTACAGGAAACGGCTGTAGCGCAAGGTAAATTGTATTTCTATAATTTTGAAGCCAGCTGGTGCACACCATGTCATTGGATGGATGAAAAAACTTATACCGATCCTGCTTTAGCAGCGTATATAGCAGATAACTATGTAGCGGCTAAAGTGGATATTGACGAATTTGAAGGATTTGCGCTTAAAGAAAAATACAAAGTGCAAAAGCTACCGACAATAATTGTTTTCAGCCAGGATGGAAAAATTCTGGTTAGATTTGAAGAGTCGCTAAGTTCGGCAAAGTTTTTGTCAATATTGAAAAAGTACAGAACTGAAAATAACGAAACCACTATTAATGCCGGAATCACCGAAAGCAAAGTAATTGCAGCTAAATCAACTGATAAAACTGCAGTAGTTTCAAAAGTAAAAGAGGGTCAGTCAAGTAAAGAAGCGGTGGAAGAAAGTCCTGAAGCAGCCGGCAACTTTGCCATTCAGTTGATTTCATTGGGACAATATGAAAATGCAGTTAAGACTTGTGAAGAACTAAAGAAAAGCCATGAAAACCAGCCTGTTGTGATTCGAAATGATCAGGATGCAAGCGGCAAAAAGATCTATAAAATCATGGTTGGCGCATTTAAGTCCAGAAATGAAGCCGAGAAATACAGGCAAAGCAAGGCAGCTAAAGGTTTTGTGAAAGACCTTTCAACTCTATAAAAACTATTCAAAGCCCACTAACTTGCAAAAGTTCAGTGGGTTTTGTTTTTTCTTTAGCAGCGGCTTTTAAATTATACTTTCTATGAAAATTAAAGTCGAAAGTAGGTTTCCGATTGATAGTTAGAAGAACTAAGGTGCTATTTAAATATGATATTGTTCAAATTAATTTTCATATTTGTAGCCTATTTCTAGCTCAAGCTGCCTGCAGGCTGGCACCTGATCACCTTGTCAGCTTAACATTTCAACATTAAAACAACGAAAAATGACAACAATACAACCAACCGGCAAAGCGGAACGCATCAATTCCGTAGACGTAATCCGAGGAGTGTCCTTACTGGGAATTTTATTAATGAATATCGTAGGCTTTGGTTTGTATAAAGCCTACATGGATCCAACAAATTCCGGAGGGTCGACAGGGTGGAATCTCAACGTTTGGTGGATTACCAATATGTTTTTTGAAGGCACGATGCGAGGGATGTTTTCTATGTTATTTGGTGCCGGCGTAGTGCTTTTTACCAGTAAGGCTATTGAAAGCAGCAACGGAGTTGATGTTACGGATACCTATTTTCGAAGACTGCTTTGGCAATTACTATTTGGTATTATTCATGCTTACTTGTTGCTTTGGTCTGGTGAAATACTTTATGCTTATGCCATTGTGGGAATGTTTGTCTATAGTTTTAGAAAAGTGGAGCCGCGCAATTTGATTATCGGATCTTCCTTCATTTTTGTTTTGGCTACCTGTGTTACTATTAGCGATTATTATTCGGTAAAAAATACTTTTGAAAAATCAGCAGCTGCGAAAATAAAGAAGAACAGTGGTCAAACCTTAAGCGCTGATGAAACCAAAGATATATCAAAATGGGATGAAAAATTAGCGGAAGAGAAGGTAACGCCTGAACAATTTAATAAGGAGATAGCAGCATTGAACAAGGGATATTGGAGTATAGTTGCACATAAAGCTCCTGAAAATCAATTCATGCAGACTATCTTTTTTTACCGTCTTAATTTCCTTGATATTTTTGCGATGATGCTGATGGGAATCGCCTTTTTAAGAAATGGGATACTTACTGCATCAAGAAGTCGTCAATTTTATTGGATCATGGTAGTGATAGGCTATAGCGTTGGGCTAACAACGAATTATTTTGAAGTTAGCCATATTATCGCTAACAATTTTGATGTCGTTGCTTATTACTTTACTTACCGGACTTATCATCTTGGAAGAATATTTACAACACTTGGACACATCGCACTGATCATGCTTTTTGTGCGATCGGGATGGCTACCATTATTGCAAAGGGCACTTGCCGCAGTAGGTCAAATGGCATTCACAAATTATATTATGACCTCGGTGATTTGCAATTTCTATTTTCTGGGCTATGGATTTGCCATGTTTGGAAAATTGCAGCGGTTTGAATTGTATTATGTGGTCTTCAGTGTCTGGACTTTTCAGTTGATAGCAAGTCCAATTTGGTTGAATTATTTCAGGTTCGGACCTCTCGAATGGGGTTGGCGTTCGCTGACCTATTGGAAATTGCAACCCTTTAAGAAAACTAATGTTTGATTGAAAACAATTGTGGACTAGTGAAGAAGAATAAGATTTTGTTACCTGTTTTTGTATGTTTAGTGTTTGCAATTCCGGCTTTTGCACAATTAAATGCATCTTTAAGAGCAAATGATCTGAAGCCATTGTTAGGTATTTGGCGGGGTAACTTGACTTATCTCGACTATTCATCCAATAAACCTTACTCGATGCCGGCTGATATTAAGATTAGTCAGATCGGCAAATCCAGCAATTTTATTTTATTCAACACTTATCCGGACGAGCCTCAGGCAAATTCTACCGATACTATTATTATTTCAAAAGGTGGAACGATGATTAGTAAGGAATCTGTCATTTCAGTGCACAGAAAAGTGAAAGGAACAATAGAATTTACTAATGAAATTCAAGGTGAAGATGGTAATGACAACAAAGCAGCGCTAATCCGTCATATTTACAAGGCTTATAAAAAGAATTTTTCCATTCGCAAAGAGGTTCAATTTAAAGGCGAACAGAAGTGGATCCTGAGAAATGAATACAAGTACGAAAAGAAGTAAGTACTCTTGCAGAATTTTCAACAAAGCACTAAAGAATTTCTGATGATAATTGCTGAAGAGTAGTTTCAGTCTCAACGATAATGACTTGAAAGCAAAATCTAACACTTGTATTATGCTCGATGTCAAGTTGGGAGTAAAATTTATTACCTTGAAATTGAAAAGCATAAAAGTATGAGTGTTACATGTCAGGAGCAACCTACTTATCTGGAAATTGAGTGGGCAATGTTTTCAAAAAAATAGAAAAGACCAAGCATAAAAAAGGCAGCATTTCCTACTTTTTAGGAAACGCTGCCTTTTTTTTATCAATTATTTTCTATTTTTTCGCGACCATTTTCGTTTAAATAGCGAATACTACCAATAAAGTAGAAACAAACTGCTATTCAATAAGCTCTACTTTTTACTGAATAGAAAATCCCCGCTATTATCAATGAAGAACCCTCGTTTCGGAAAGAAAATTTTACTAACGGATTTGAAATGTAGGTATTTTAATAAAATGCTCCGGAATCAGGTCTTGATCCGGAGACATTATAAACCATTTCGCTAAGGACAACAAGAGGATCAAATCTCATCATTCTTATTGTTTAAAGTTTTGTTTTTTGACTTTTTTTTCCTGCGGTAATACTGGCTCATTTTGTCGACGATAATTTGATAAGTGCGATCGCGGCGTGCGTATCGCTGCATGATTTTATAGATGTCGTTGGCTTGTTCCATCGTTTCTTGTCCGAGTATTTTAACGGCATTATCCACTTTAGTGCATAGCGATTGAAGTTCCACGAAAATACTTTTTAGATTTTCGCGATTCTCCATCGTTTTTTCAAGCAGTTCAGCTTGAAAATTTTTACTGGTAGCTTCCGCGTGCATTTCGGAAGCTTTAAGCGCATCCTGACAGAAACCATAACCTCCATTGCCCATATTTTGTCTTTCGTGGCGATCATAATGGTCTAATTCCAAAAGAATCGGTAGCCTCGCCGAGATTTCATTGATCATTCCGACTATTTCTTTAGCTGTTTGATTGCTGACTTCATCGTGTTTTCTTTGTCTCATAATAATTTAGTTTACATGGTTAAATAATAGATATACAACCTATCCGGAAATGGCAAAAGGGGTAGGTTAAATTGGTTAACAAGGGGAAATGATAAAAAATTCCCGGAAATATAAATATTTCATCTGGTGATTAATATTATATTAAAATTGGCAAAAAACTCCTTTAGCTTACATAATTGGATTAAAATATCTTTTTTTAAAAATAATAATTATTTGATTATAGTTTTATAAAAAAATGCCGAACTGGTTCATCATAAACCAGTTCGGCATTTTTAGTAGTTTCATTTACAATTATTTCACCACTCCAATCTCCACTCTTGAAGCATGTGTAGCATCATGATAGATGCGATGCGTTGCTTTCTGAAAATCGCTTTCTGTAGCTTCGTAGATGTTTACAAATTTTTGAGGATTCAAGTCCACCAATGGAAACCAGCTGCTTTGGATTTGTATCATCATGCGGTGTCCTTTTTTGAAAGTGTGTGCGATGTCGGGCATTTGAAATTTCAAGCGAGTAATATTACCTGGCTTGAATGGAACAGGTGTTTCGTAGCTGTCTCTGAATTTTCCACGCATGGGTTCGCCACGAAGTAGCATCTGGTATCCTGCCATCGGTGCATCAGCGCGCTTCCAGTTTTTCGCGTCATCTGGAAAAACATCAATGATTTTGACAACAAAATCTGCATCAGTACCCGTAGTGCTCACATAGAAATCTACATTGATCGGACCTGCGATGCTGAGGTCTTCATTCATCGCTTCGGTTTGGTAAACCAGTACATCTGGACGACGGGCTGCGAAGCGTTGGTCATCCGTCATATATTCATTGTTGCGGTAAAGCTGCACATCTTTGGTGTAAGGTACCGGATGGGCAGGGTCGCTGACGTATTCATCAAAACTATTGGCTACTGCTGGTTTTGAAGTGCTGATTACATTTTTATCGCTTAGAAAAAATGAAGTAGCAACGGCTTCTTTTGGTGGCCAGCTGGCAAATTGCTTCCATTGATTTGAACCGGTTTCGAAAATGCTGGCTTCGGGAAGTTCATGCGCACCTTTGTCTTTCAAGTAGAATTCGAAGAATTTCAATTGTATATTTTCGCGATAGAATTCAGCCGTCTTGCTTTCGAAACTGATATTTCCCAGAAAGGATCCATCACCTCGCTCCCAGCCACCGTGGCTCCAGGGCCCCATCACCAGATAATTGGGATGAGTTGGAGGATTTTGTTTTTCAAATGCTTCATAAGTGCGCAGGGCTCCGAAGCAATCTTCGGCATCAAATAAGCCGCCCACTGTCATTACTGCCGGCATGGTATTTTTCAAGTGTGGGCGCGGATTGCGGGCTTTCCAAAATGCATCGTAATTCGGATGCTTCATCAGATCATTCCAGAAACGCAGACTGTCACCGAAGTACTTGGTTTTTATGTTTTTGACTGTGCCAACTTTTTGAAAAAACTGGTAGGCGTCTGCCATTTTGTAATCAAAATCTTCCGGGCCAACGGTGGTAGGTTTTGGTCTTGGAAGTCCGAATCCTGAATAGAAATTGAAGGCATCCATCAACATCAAAGCACCATTGTGGTGAAAATCATCTCCAATAAACCAGTCCGTAACAGGGGCCTGCGGCGAAACTGCCTTAATCGCCGGGTGATCAGCCAAAGTGGCCATAGTAGCGTAGAATCCCGGATAGGAAATGCCAAGTACACCAATCCTTCCATTGTGGTTGGGGATATTGGCCAACAACCACTCAGCTGTATCATAAGTGTCGCTGGCTTCATCAAATTCTTTGCCTTTCTTATTTGGATTATGTGGACGAACATCTTCATATTCGCCTTCACTCATCCATCTTCCACGAACGTCCTGCTGCACGAATATGTAGCCTTCGCGCATCAATTGGGCATAGCGGACACGTGCAGGGAAAATGTCTTTTCCATAAGGAGCGCAAGCATAAGGTGTGCGCATCATTAAAAAAGGATGGGTAATGCTGGCGTCTTTTGGGGTGAAAACAACGGTCCAGAGTTTGATGCCATCGCGCATCGGAATCTGGTATTCAGTCTTGGTGTAATTATTTTGAAACCAGATCGAATCGCGGTTTTGTGCTATAGTGCTAAATGAACAAAACAGCAAGGCCAAAGCGACAGCCCAAGTAGTAGGTGGATATTTTGTAGTAGTTTTCATTTAAATATGATTTTCTCTTGAATCACTATTGATTTGCCGTAAATATAACTGAATAGCCAAGATTTTAATAAATCTTCCGACAAGGGTTTGCGTTTTTTATATCAAAATCAGATTCACACACTAAATGTCTATTTCAATTAAACCTTTTTTTACATTCGTAGTCTTAGTACTGAAACAAGAAATAACGCAAGATCAGTGAAGGCAGTCAACGATGAATATATACTATCAATGCTTCGAAACCCCAATACATTTGAGAAGGGTTTTGCAATGCTGATGCAGGCGTTTCAGGAGCAATTGTACTGGCATATTCGCCGTATGGTCAATGATCACGATGATGCCAATGATGTGTTACAGAATACATTCATTAAAGTATTTCGGGGTTTTCACACCTTCGAGGAGAAATCAAAATTGTACACTTGGTTGTATCGGATTGCATCAAATGAGTCGTTGACTTTTCTGCAAAAGAAAAAGCCAAATGTATCTATTGATGACGGCAATAGCACAGTTTGGAATCAAGCAAAGGCAGATTCCTATTTTGATGGAGATGAAGCACAAATGTTGCTCAAAAAAGCGATCGCTACATTGCCTGACAAACAAAAACTGGTGTTCAATATGCGGTATAACGAGGAAATGCCTTATGAAGAAATGTCTAAAATTCTGGATACTTCGGTTGGCGCGCTGAAAGCCTCTTTTCACCATGCGGTGAAGAAAATTGAACTGTTTGTACAGGACAAATAATTGAAAATTGCCTGCCTGTCGGTAGGCAGGAAAGTTGAAAGTTGAAAATTATTTATAATGAAAGATAATTTGAAAAAAGAATTGGAAGAGATTTCGCCTTACTTAAGTGAGATGAAAGACAAACCTGAAGGGTATCAGGTGCCAAAAGATTATTTTGCAGGCTTGCAGGATAGTGTTTTTGCACAGTTGAAAAATGAACAAGCTGAAGTTTTTGTAAAGGCATCTCAAGAAACAGCGACTCAAAAGACCTCTATCTGGCAGAATATACTTGCTGAAATTGCATGGATCATTCGTCCGCGTTATGCTGTTGCTATGGCTTCCCTTGTGGCGTTGCTTTTCTTCGCATGGTTGCAGTTTCGCCCTTCGACCGACGATAATTGTACTCAGCTGGCCTGCGTGTCGGATTCGGAAATACAACAATACCTGGAGCAAAATCTGGATGAAATTGATACCGAAACACTTTGGAGCGCGGCTGCAACTGAAAATATAAATGCTAACGAAGCCCAATCGTATCCAGACGCTCAGCAATTGGATTCGAAAAATCTTAAGATCAAAGAAGCCAGCGAAAATGAAGTCAATCAGCTCCTGCAAGAAATGATTGACAGCGGTGAACTCAGCGAAGAAGACATTAAAGGCATTATTTGAAAAATTTCAGCGAAAAACATAGGAAGCAAACAAAGTTGAATACAATGAACTTTCAAACCTTCAAACTTTTCAACTGAAATTACTTGAAGCTTCAATAGTTCAATTACACAGACAATTAACAGAGTGCCTATTTATAATTCACATTAATTCTATTTCACAATCCACATAAATTTATTACAATGAAAAAAAGCATATTATTCGTACTATTTACGCTAGTATTCGCGTCTTTTGGTTTTGCACAACGCCCAAATGGGAAAGCTAAAGATCGACTTGAAAGTTATCAGGTCGCGTTTATTACTGAAAAGCTCAGCTTGAGCACAGAGGAAGCGCAGAAGTTCTGGCCGATTTACAATCAGTATCGAGAGCAGTCCAAAAAATTGCGCCAGGAAGGGAGCAATGTAAAATCTGTCGATGAGATGACAGATACAGAGGCAGAACAGTTTATTAAATCTTCGCTTGATCGCGAAAGTCGTGAGCTTGAACTCCGCAAAGAATTCATTCAGAAACTTCGTGGTGTGTTGTCACCCAGAAAGATTGCCAAGTTGCAAGGTCTGGAGAAAGAATTCAAGAAAGAACTGCTCGAGAAAGCCCGGGAGAGAAGAATGGACAAGGGAAATTAAATTCTAAGTTTTTGGTCGCCACGAATTCACGAAGATAGTTTCGTGTCTTCGTGGCGATTTTATTTCGGTCTGCCAGTGGTTAGAAGATCATTGATACTGATTTCAGGTCGCCACGGACACACGGAAATAGTTTCGTGTCTTCGTGTTGATCTTATTTCGGTATGCCGTTGGTTAGAGCAGCATGGATTTTATTTAAAGGTTGCCACGAATTCACGAATTTATTTCCGTGTCTACGTGGCTATTTTTTTTGGTATGCCAGTAGCTAGAAGTGTATGGATATATTGTTCTGGTCGCCACGGAAACACGGAGATAGTTCAGTGTTTCAGTGGCGATTTTTATTCTCAAAATATCCTTTTTATCAATCCATCTACCAAAGCCTGAATGGCTTCGATGACTCTTTCCGGTTTTTGCGTCCGCCAGTTGATATCGTTGTAGTCTGCACCGAAGTTGACATAGAATTGTAGCTGGGTTCTGCTCATTTCTTCTACTACATGCTTGTGTGTGTTTAAAATGGCAATCCAGCCGTTGTCTTCTTTGATATCGTCCCACCATTCTTCGTAATAGCTGTCGTCAGATCCGTGAAAATTCATCACATTCTCGCACATAAGGATGTAGCGATAGATCCCTTTTTTAATCATCGGGTCTATCACATTACGCTTCAAAAACATGATGTCGTTGTAAATGGTATCGTTCCATTCGCCGATGAATTCAAAGATTGCATAGCCTTCTTCATAGTCGACAAACAGTACTTTGAGGTAAAGCGTCTGCGAGCCAAATTCATCCCATTGGGGGTGGATGTAATAATTATAGACTTTTTTCGTGAATTCGAATTCACTGTATTCAGTCCCGTAGAATGGAGATTGTTCATCGTCTTCAGCCGTATAGAAATCTCTCCAGCGGTGATAGGGAGCCAGATCATGCATAATCAGGAAATTAAGGAATGTAATGTAATTACTTCTTTGGCAGCTTTTACATCATGTGCGCGAAGTATACGTGCGCCTTGCTGTAATGCAATCATATGCAGCGCTGTTGTACCGTTCAGCGCTTTTTCAGGTGTGGTGCCGAGCGGCTTATATATCATAGATTTTCGCGAAAGACCAGCCAGTATCGGCATTTCCATAATTTGAAAAACATGCATGTCTTTAAGCAATTTATAATTGTCCTCCAGGCTTTTCCCGAATCCGAAACCAGGGTCAAGTACGATGTCTTTGATGCCCATCGCACGCAGTTGTCCTGCTTTTTCAATGAAATATTTCAGGACATCTTCGCAAATATCGTTGTGATGCTGAATCTTATGCATTTCATTCGGTTTGCCCGGAATGTGCATCAGAATCAGAGGAATGTTTTTTAAAGCAGCAATGCTATCAAATAATTTGGGATCGTATTGTCCCCCCGAAATGTCGTTGATAATTCCAGCACCTTCATTCACGACCGCTTTGGCAATTTCAGATCGCCAGGTATCTACAGACAATATTGCATTGGGAAATTGCTTTTTTACTTGTCTGATAACGGGCAACAACCTTTCTTTTTCATCTGATTCACTAATCAGGGCAGCACCTGGCCGGGAAGACATAGCGCCAATATCTATAATTTCAGCGCCCTCTTCCAGCATTTTCTCTACCTGCACAAGGATTGCTTTTTCATCGGCATATTTTCCTCCATCATAAAATGAGTCAGGAGTGATATTGAGTATGCCCATCACCACAGGCACAGACAGGTCAAGTAGAATGCCGTTGCAATTTAAAGTCGTCTGGGGATAAAACATTGGTGAACCGGATAATTATTGCGTGACTAAAAACCAAAAAACTGGTGAAATTGCAATGCGATTACAAGAAAAAACCAAAGCAAATGTAGTATTTCTGCGATTGATTTCTCGAGCCTGGTAAAATTGTACATCATAAAGATTGCCAATGACGGCAGCACAAATACTAACTGCAGCATACCCGCTTTGGTTTGAATAAGTGCCGAAATTCCAGCCACAATCATCGTCCAATAGAGAATACTCTGGAATTTTTGGACCTGAATATTTCGTTTGTAAGCATATATACTTTGACTTAGCACTGATATTATAATAAGAAGAGCGATAAATATGCGCTCTACAAAAGATACCCAGCTATTTTGAAGTTCAAAGCTCAGGAAGGCAAGATTTTTACTGATCTGTTGTTCCCAGAATAAAGGGTATGCATCGTAAAGAAAATAAACCGATCCGCAGAGAAAATAAGTGGTGAATACTCCGATAATTAGCATTAACACTTCTTTGGTATTCCAAGATCGCAATATGTTCATCCCAATAATTCCAAGTAGTAGATAGAGAATAAAGGAAAAATGAAATAAACTTCCAATCCCTACCCACAATCCGATATTGAAGATTGCCGCTGCCGAACTGCTTTGTCGATAGGTTTCAAATAGCAGGTATAGGACGATAATCAGAAATGTATTGGCTAGAAGTGCCAATGGTAAATTAGACAACTCCAGGATCGAACCACAAAGTAAAATATAAAATGCACCGGAAAATAAGGTGATCTCTTCGGAAAGCCTGAAACGGGCAGTAATGTAATTAATCAAAATAGCCTGACACAAAATCACTACCAAAGATAACCATGGCAACATCCAAATATCTTTGCCAATCCATTGGTAACATTCATACGACCAAATGCCGTTGGCTTCCGGCATTACAGGTGGAAGTACATAAAACATCCCTCCTCTCAGCAGGGCGATGTACAAAATAAGAAGAACGTTGGCAAGTGCCTGATTGGTACGAAAAAGACTTAACAATTGTTGGAATTGAAGTTGATGTGCACAAATTTAACAAGAACCGACAGAAATGAAAAGTATTTTGAATAAATACTAAAAAAATACTACTTTTCGGCAATTTAGGAATTGAACTGGCCAAATAATGACAATAGAGAAGTACAGAGAGATGCAACATACCGTTCCTACTGCTCCGGGAGTGTATCGTTTTATTTCTGCTAAGGGTGATATCATCTATGTGGGGAAAGCTAAAAGTCTGAGAAGTCGCCTTTCCAGCTACTTCAGCGAACGACGAGACATGCTGGCCAAAACCAAGGCGATGGTAAAGATCGCCGAGCGCTTCGAATATACAATCGTGAATTCTGAGCAGGACGCTTTGCTCCTCGAATGCACACTCATCAAAGAAAACCAGCCCAGATACAATGTAATGCTTAAGGATGGCAAGACCTATCCTTATTTCTGCATCAAAAATGAACGTTTCCCGCGGGTGTTTACTACCCGGCAGGTGGTCAAGGATGGTTCCTTGTATTTCGGGCCCTACACTGCATTGCAACAAGTGTATGTGATACGCGACCTGATTAAGCAACTATTTCCTTTGCGAACTTGCCCATACGCGTTGACAGCTGAAACCATCGAAAAGAAAAAAGTTAAGCTCTGCCTCGAATACCACATCAAAAATTGTCTGGGGCCTTGCCAGGGTTTAGAAACGGTAGAAAGTTACGATGAAAAAATTACACAAATCAAAAACATCCTCAAAGGGAATTTCGGTAGTGTCAAACAATACCTGAAAAAAGAAATGAGTGATTATGCAGATAATCTTGAGTTCGAAAAAGCAGAGCTGGTACGTCAAAAACTAAATGCACTCGAAGATTATCAGGGAAAATCAACCGTGGTAAGCACCACAATTTCCGATGTGGATGTTTTTTCAATAGCGACCGACGAACAATTTGCATATGTGAATTTCCTGCGCGTCAGCAACGGTGCCGTCATCAGCGCATATACACAGGAATTGACCAAGAATCTCGATGATGAACCCGAAAATCTCCTTTTGTTTGCGATATTAACCTTACGTGAAAAATTTGGCAATAGAAACAAAGAGATCATCGTGCCTTTTGAACTGGTAGTGCCAGAAAATGATGTCGTCATTACCGTCCCCAAGATTGGAGACAAAAGAAAATTGCTGGAAGTATCAGAGAAGAATGTACAGTATTTTTTATTGCAAAAACGCAAAGAGCAGATCAATAAATCCAACAAACAAAGTAGTGAGGAACGAATACTCCGAACACTGCAGAAGGATCTGAATATGGCGGATTTGCCGATGCATATCGAGTGCTTTGACAACTCGAACTTTCATGGTTCTTTTCCTGTGTCATCTTGTGTAGTATTTAAAAATGCAAAACCTGCTAAAAGGGATTATCGTCATTTCAATGTGAAAACAGTAGAAGGTCCGAATGACTTCGCAACGATGGAAGAGGTGGTATACCGGAGATACAAGCGATTGCTTGCTGAAGACCAATCATTGCCACAATTGGTGATTATCGATGGCGGAAAAGGCCAACTCAGTGCAGCTATGAAAAGCATCAAAGCGCTTGGTCTGGAGAAACAAATGGCGATCGTAGGCATTGCCAAGCATTTGGAGGAAATATTTTTTCCTGAAGATCCTATTCCGCTGTATATTGACAAAAAATCAGAGAGCCTGAAACTAATACAGCAAGCGAGAAACGAAGCGCATCGTTTTGGTATTACCTTCCATCGCAACCAAAGAAGCAAGGGATTTACCATTACAGAACTGACGGAGATTGAAGGTATTGGAAATGCAACTGCAGATAAATTGCTGGCTCATTTTAAATCGATGAAACAATTGAGCGAAGCCGAAATAGATAAGATTGAAGCTGTCGTCGGCAAAAGTGCAGCCAAAAAAGTTTTCAAGTTTTTTTCACAAAAATAAAAGAGGAATAGTTCGGAAAATATTTTCCGTCATTCAAGACAAGATATGGAATCAATCAGTGCATTTGAAATGATTAAAGTCGGTATAGGACCCTCGAGTTCGCATACCATGGGACCCTGGCGGGCTGCTGAAATGTTTATCGAGACCTTAACTGAGAAAAATTTATTGGTCTCAACTGTGCAGCTCAAAGTGGAATTGTTTGGTTCGTTGGCGAAGACCGGCGTCGGGCACGGGACAGATATCGCCGTGCTGCTGGGCCTTGATGGCGAAGATTACACGAAGATTGATACCAGTCTGGTTGATGAAAAAATAGCGCATATCAAAGCAGAAAAAAAGATACACCTGGGCGGACAGCACTGGATTGCCTTCGATTACGAAGAGGATCTGATCTTTCATTTCGACGAGAGCCTGGCCTTTCATCCCAATGGCATTCGGTTTTCTGCCTGGCAGGCAGATGAGTCCTGTCATCGGGAAGAGTATTTCTCTGTCGGTGGTGGATTTGTGGTGCAGGAAGATCATGTTGACGCAAAAATTCAGCGAAAAGTCACCCCCTATCCTTGCCACAATGGAGAAACGATACAGCGCAATTGTGAAACCATGAATCTCAGCATGTCGGAGCTCGTATTCCTCAACGAGCAGACCTGGCGTACGAAAGAGGAGATCAACGCGCAATGTCTGACGATATGGGAAGAAATCAAATCCTGTATCTGGCGCGGCACACATCGCGAAGGAATCCTACCCGGCGGACTCAATGTCAAACGCAAAGCTGCCGAGATCAACCGAAAATTACTTGCTGATCGACCGTATTCGAATCGCGAAGAATGGATAGAAGCGATCAAGTCCACCGGAACGAATTTTACCAATATCAACAAGTGGATCAGCTGTTTTGCACTGGCAGTCAACGAGGAAAATGCTTCTTTCGGGCGCATTATTACGGCTCCGACTAATGGCGCGTCGGGAGTATTACCGGCCGTATTGATGTATGCCTACTGCTTCGGTGATGATTTTAACGAAAAGAAAATCGTACGATTTATCATTACTGCTGGCGAGATCGGCACCTTATTCAAGAAAAACGCCACGATATCGGCAGCAATGGGTGGCTGCCAGGCCGAAATAGGAGTTTCATCTTCCATGTCTGCTGCGGGATTGACGGAGGTAATGGGTGGTTCGGTAGGTCAGGTATTAATGGCTGCCGAGATCGCAATGGAGCACCATCTCGGAATGACCTGCGACCCGATAGGTGGACTGGTACAAGTGCCCTGCATCGAACGCAATTCGATGGGTGCGATCAAGGCCATTACCGCCTCCAATATCGCATTGGAAAGCGATCCGGAAGCTGCCCGCGTCTCGCTCGACGAGGTCATCAAATCGATGTGGGAGACGGCGCTGGATATGAATTCCAAATACAAAGAGACATCGGAAGGAGGCTTGGCTGTTAATATTTCTGTGGGCTTGGCGGAGTGTTAGCGCTACGCGCAGATTGAAGGGTTTGACGCTTCGCGTTTGTTGCGCTACGCGCGTTTGAAGGTTTGACGCTTCGC
>JBMOJB010000050.1:0-21482 GCA_049316985.1 Saprospiraceae bacterium
TTTTCAAATATTGATGGACAACTGCCCGGTTACGTTCCAGGCGAAAAACCGCATATATTGAGCAATGGCATCGGACAGAGATTAAAAAAAGGAAGCGATTTAAAATTGCAGGTACATTATGCTCCTACCTCTGTCGATGAATGGGACAGTACAACAGTAAATCTCTACTTTGCCAAGAAACCGGTAAAAAGATATCTAAAAAGCAAAGTAATGCTGCCTTTTGGAAATGTACTCACGAACGGACCTTTTGTAATTCAAGCCAATATAGCTAAAGAATTCCATGGTGTTTATACCTTTGCAGAAAACGTCAGTATGTTAGGAATCTCTCCTCATATGCACAAACTAGGTAAGCATTGGAAAGTTTATGCAGTCAAACCCAATAAAGACACAGTCAAACTAATCAGTATTAAGGACTGGGATTTTAACTGGCAAGGGACTTACTACTTTAAAAGTCCGATAATTCTACCTAAAGGAACAGTCGTACACGCTTTTGCTAAATACGATAATACAAAGGCGAACATCAACAATCCGAATAATCCTCCTAAAATGATTACCTGGGGAGAAGGAACTTCGGATGAAATGTACTATTTACCATTGACTTGGGTTAGCTATCAGGCTGGTGATGAAAACATAGTGTTCGAATCCGGCTCGACAGCAGTTGCAGATCCAAATGCCTGGGTCATTGGCACAACACTCTACCCTGTAAGTCCCAATCCGGCAAGTTCAACCGTAAAACTGTCTTTTTCTCTCGCAATAGACAGTAAAATAGACATCAATTTATTTAACACCAACGGCCAATTAATAAAGACAATCGTCAAAAACAGATTGCATGAACAAGGACTACACAACTTGGACATAGATATTACAGGAGAAAAGGAAGGATTGTACTATGTTACTTTATTAGCTCACGGAAGAAATTTCACCCAAAAGCTGATGATAAAAAATTAGTCAGATATGTATCCAATAAAAAGTGCCGTTTCAGTGATTATAATACTGAAACGGCACTTTTATTTAGTTTTATCTTCTATAATAAAGACATCTTCGTTTGCCTTGCTCATAAAGTACTTTTCTCTGGCGTACTTTTCCTTGTGCAATTGAACATCTTTTTCATCATTTGAAATCTCTTCTATTTTCGATTTGTAATAAGCTCGATCGTTTCCCAATTTTCGCATGGTCGCACTGAGTTTCCATTGTGTCCACAAATCATGCCTGTCTATTAACAACATCCAGATTCCAAAGCAAATCAACGTAAGCGAATAACGATTTCTGAATGGAGGTGGCAACTTTCGCAGAATGGGATGCAAAGTATTTGTACTCATTAATTTTTCAATTTACGACGCTTTTCTTATGCCTGGCACCTGAACAAAGCGAAACACATTTACAATTTCTTCAACATTGCTCTGCCCGGATAATAAGCAGCGCTCCCCAGCTGTTCTTCTATCCGAAGCAATTGATTGTATTTGGCGACACGGTCTGAACGGGATGCTGAACCCGTCTTAATTTGACCACAATTCAGCGCAACGGCAAGATCTGCAATGGTCACATCCTCTGTTTCTCCCGAACGATGACTCATCACACTGGTATAAGCATGACGCGTAGCCAATTGAACAGCATCAATCGTTTCGCTTAAAGAACCAATTTGATTTACTTTTACGAGAATTGAATTGGCAACTCCCTGATCGATACCTTGCTGAAGTCGAATCGAATTCGTAACGAACAAATCGTCGCCCACCAATTGTGTATTTTTCCCCAATGCTTCCGTTAGTTTTTTCCAACCAGACCAATCATCTTCAAAGAGTCCGTCCTCAATACTGAATATTGGATATTTATTTCTCCATGAACTCCAAAACTCTACCATCTGCTCGCTGCTCAATTTAGAACCGTCAGATTTTTTAAAGTGATAAAGTTTCTCTTTCTCATCGTAGAATTCAGAAGCGGCAGCGTCCATTGCAATGAACATGTCAACACCCGGCTTATAACCTGCTGCCTCAATTGCCATTAAAACGGTCTCGATTGCCTCCTGATTTGACTTGATATTGGGAGCGAATCCTCCTTCGTCACCAACATTGGTTGAATATCCTTTCTTTTTTAATACATTTTTTAAATGATGAAAAGTCTCGACGCCCATGCGAAGCCCCTCAGAAAAAGTATCCGCTCCTAATGGAACAATCATAAATTCCTGAAAGTCAATGCTATTGTCAGCGTGTGAGCCACCATTGAGGATATTCATCATTGGTACCGGCAAAATGTGCGCATTCGTTCCACCAACATAGCGATATAAAGGTTGGTTTAACTCTTTTGCTGCAGCGTGAGCAACAGCAAGCGACACACCCAGTATAGCATTCGCACCCAATACACTTTTATTGGCAGTACCATCAGTTTCAAGCATAATTGCATCGATATCTCGTTGATCGAAAACTTCCATCCCGATAATTTCGTCTGATATTTTCTCAACATTTTCGCATGCTTTTAGCACTCCTTTTCCGAGAAAACGACTTTTGTCGTTGTCACGAAGTTCGACAGCTTCGTGCGCACCAGTAGATGCACCTGACGGCACTGCAGCACGACCAATCATGCCTGATTCTGTCATTACTTCAACTTCAATAGTCGGATTGCCTCTGGAATCAAGGATTTCCCTGGCACGGATATCGGTAATTATACTCATAACCTTTTTTTAATGTGATTAGATAAGCGATTTTAAATTGTGCTCAAAGTTAGGTTCTTTTTAGCAACTGACAAAGTGAACATGGTATTTTTCGCTACCTGAAATTTTCCCTACTTTTTAAAAGCTACTTATCCTAATCAATCTAAAAAACCAACACTTTTAGCTCCAAACCTGGCGTCTATTTAATCCACACACGATATTTAGTTTAAATTTAACATTTTTTATAAAACAGAATTCCATTAAAGAACTTAAATGACCTACCTTTGCAAAACAATTTGTTTATTGTGAAAACCATATTGTATGATTAAAAAACTGTTGATCCGCAATTTTGCGCTGATTGATGATCTGGAAATACTTTTCTCCGAAAATCTGACTATAATTACCGGAGAAACGGGTGCCGGCAAATCCATATTGCTCGGTGGGCTCGGACTGATTATGGGAAATCGTGCCGATGGCATTTCTTTTTACAATCCTGCCGAAAAAATAGTAATAGAAGGCTATTTTGATATAAAAAACTACGATATCAAGTCTTTTTTTGAAGAAAATGAACTCGATTATGATTCCGAAGTAGTGGTCCGCAGAGAAATTGCTCCCTCCGGAAAATCCAGAGCATTTATTAATGATACGCCTGTAACCCTAAAAGAATTACAACAGCTGAGTAGTGCCTTAATCGATTTGCACCTGCAGTTTGACACGCTTGACATTCATCAGGTCTCCTTCCAGCTCCGCATGATTGATGCATTGGCTGACAATCAGAAAAAACTTGCGGAGTATCAGCATTTATTTTTGCAATACCAATCCGACAAAAAGAAATTGTCAGACCTTATCCAGCTAAGTGCAAGCTCGTCAAAGGAAATGGATTTTCTCAACTATCAGCTGGAAGAATTCAATAAAGCTGAATTAACTGAAAACGAGCAAGAACTTTTAGAAGCTGAATTGCAGAAATTAAGTAACTCGGAAGCTATTAAAAATGTAATGTTTAGCTCTTACAGGCAATTGTACGATGATGATAGTTCGATCAGCACACAGCTGGACGAAATAATAAAAAATATCTATTCCATCAAGAAATACCATAAAGAAGTAGCTTCAATTTACGAACGACTAGAAAACCTTCGATATGAACTAAATGATGTTGCCAAAGAAACAGAAAATATTGCTGCCGATACCGAATATGACGGAGAGCGAATTATTGAAATCCAGGGAAGGCTTGACATGATTTACAAACTTCAGAAAAAACATCAGGTAAGTGATATTAAAACCCTGATTGAAATTGAAACTCAAATTCGGGAAAAAATACACGGATTTGCTGACCTGAGTGGCTCAATAGCTACATTAGAAGAAAAAATCACAAAACAAGAGATAGAACTTAAAGGGATTGCATTAGAACTATCAAGCAGAAGAAATTCTGTAACAGAAGTGTTCGTCAATAAAGTGGAATCTTTACTTGCCCAACTTGCAATGGAACATGCAAAGCTAAAAGTTGAAGTCAGGCCGATAGAATCGTTGACATTTACAGGTAGCGATGATGTAGCGTTTTTATTCGCAGCAAACTTGGGTAGTAAGTTCATGCCCATTAAAGACACAGCTTCCGGAGGAGAATTGTCAAGATTGACCTTATGTATCAAATCGCTGGTTGCATCCTCTATACCATTGCCAACATTAATTTTTGATGAAATAGACGCCGGTGTATCAGGAGATGTGGCACTGAAAATGGGTCGCATTTTGAGACAATTGTCAGACAAGCATCAGGTAGTGAGCATTACGCATTCTCCGCAAATTGCGGCACAAGCGAAAACGCATTACTTTGTGTACAAAAAGACATTGGAGGACAAAACAGTAACAAACGTTCGTTCATTAAACGAAGAAGAGCGGATTCGCGCGATCGCCACAATGCTTAGCACTAACCCACCAACACAAAGCGCGATAGAAAATGCGAAAGAGTTATTGGCAGGTGTGTAAATAATGTAGCTATAAAAACTCTGAAGGAGTCCAAAATATCATCAAATTTTCAAATCATCAAATCTTCAAATTTTTTTAAATCTGCTTTTCAGATTTAATATATACTTCTTCGTCTTTGTATTTGCTGGGACACTTCATCAACATTTCAGTAGCAACAAATTCATCACCACGCATCGAGCCGGTGAGTACTATTTGCTCAGAACGCTCGAATTCCTGTGGCTTTGCGGCCAATAATCGCACTTTGCATTCCTTGCCATCGCGATCTTTCATGTGAAACGAAAACGCATTGGGATCTTTGATAGGATCGTAGTCTACACTTTTATCTTTACTTAACTGCCCGACTACTTTTACTTTCTCCGGAGTACCCGCTGCATCTGCAAAAGATGCATAAGTAGACAAATCTCTACCAGCCATCATCAAAAATCCGATAGCGACAGCAATAACTATAATCGCAATAATATGTGTTTTTTTCATTTGGAATTAGTATTAAAACTTTTAGACCACTTTGATGTTAGTTCCTCGCAAATTCATGACGCAAAACTAATTGCAAAATTATAAAATTCAGACGTGCAATCCTATGATTTTACCGATATTCACAAATATTTATGATTTTTTTTGATTTGGAGAGCTGTCTCTGATTTTTGCACTTCGGCATGACATCTGATACCAATATTATTACTATTTTTGCACCGAATTTTTTCTTTTAAATCTATAATCTTTACAATAATGCAATCTAATACGAATAGCACCATTCAAAAAAGTTCACGCGAGGACCGCTATCAGCACCATGATTATTATGGAATTGACGAATTATTAAGTGAAGAGCATTTATTGGCTCGTGAGGCAACTCGTCAATGGGTAAAATCTGAAGTCAGCCCAATTATTGAAGAATATGCTAATCGAGCAGAATGTCCAACGCATCTTTTCAAAGGATTAGCTGAAATTGGGGCATATGGTCCTAGTCTGCCTGCGAAATATGGATGTGGCGGAATGGATGAAATTGCTTACGGCATCATCATGTCAGAATTGGAAAGAGGAGATAGCGGGATTCGTTCGATGGCATCTGTACAGGGTTCATTGGTTATGTTTCCGATCTACAAATATGGCAACGAAGAACAAAGAATGAAGTATTTGCCAAAATTAGCATCCGGTGAACTAATAGGCTGCTTCGGACTTACTGAACCTGACTACGGCTCAAATCCTACTGATATGATAACTAATATCAAGGACGACGGCGATGCTTACATTCTGAACGGTGCAAAAATGTGGATTACCAATTCACCCATGGCAGATATCGCGGTAGTGTGGGCCAAAGATGAAGCGGGAATAATCCGCGGAATGATCGTCGAACGTGGAATGAAAGGTTTTACTGCTCCTGAAATCCATGGAAAATGGTCTCTACGAGCATCGATTACAGGTGAATTGGTTTTCGAAGACGTACGTGTACCAAAAGCAAATATTTTACCTAATGTGCAGGGCTTAAAAGGACCTTTGGGTTGTCTTTCAAAAGCGCGTTATGGAATTGCCTGGGGAGCAATTGGTGCAGCATTAGATTGTTATGATTCTGCATTGCGCTATTCCCAGGAGAGAATACAATTCGGGAAACCAATTGGCGCTTTCCAGCTTACACAGAAAAAACTGGCAGAAATGATAACCGAGATCACCAAAGCACAATTACTTGCTTGGAGACTGGGTACGCTTGCTAATGCTGGAAAAGTAACTCCGGCACAGATTTCTATGGCAAAACGCAATAATGTTCAAATGGCTCTTGAAATCGCTCGTGAAGCACGTCAGATACATGGGGGAATGGGGATTACAAATGAATATCCGATTATGCGACATATGATGAATCTAGAAACGGTGCTTACTTATGAAGGAACGCATGATATCCATTTATTAATTACAGGTATGGATGTTACCGGATTTAATGCGTTCAAATAATTAATCGTAAAATATTTGCATTAAGCCACTATAAAGGAAACTTTTTAGTGGCTTTTTTATTAAAAATTATAGATTTTTCACTTTCCTTTGAGTTATGAACAAGAAGAAAATCATCAATGATCCAGTGTACGGGTTTATTACAATTCCCCATGAGTTAATTTTTGAGATTATTGAACATCGGTATTTTCAAAGATTGCGTAGAATAAAACAACTGGGGCTCACAGAAATGGTATACCCGGGTGCAATTCATACGCGACTAAATCACGCTTTGGGAGCGCTACACCTGATGGGACAAGCGATTGAAACGCTTCGCAACAAAGGAATTGAAATTAGTGCCGAAGAAGAATTGGGTGCGAATGTTGCGATTTTGCTTCATGATATTGGTCACGGACCACTTTCTCATGCACTGGAAAATAAAATCCTACCCATACACCATGAAACCCTATCGCTCATGTTTATGGAGGCTATGAATGCTGAATTGGGTGGTCGACTTTCTATTGGAATTGAAATCTTTTGCGACACCTATCCCAAAAAATTCCTGCATCAACTGGTTTCAGGCCAACTGGATATGGACAGAATGGATTACCTCAATCGTGATTCATTTTTTACCGGAGTGTCTGAAGGTGTAATCGGATATGATCGGATCATCAAAATGCTCAATATTGTTGACAACGAACTGGTCATTGAAGAAAAGGGAATTTACTCTATTGAAAAGTTCCTCATAGCTCGTAGAATCATGTACTGGCAAGTCTATTTGCATAAAACGGTGGTGTCGGCGGAACAAATGATTATCAAATTAATTGACAGATATAAAAAAAATTATTCCGGACAAGGAGGAGATGTAGAAATACATAGTTTTGAACATTTTTTACTGGCGCAACATCCGCTTGATGATTTTCTGGAACCAAAAAACGATTTGCTGGACCATTTCAGCGAATTCGACGATTGTAATTTAATCTCGTTGATTAAGAAATTATCAAAACACGAAGATTTCGTACTGTCTTTTTTAGCCAAAGGAATTATTAATCGCCAGTTGCTAAAAGTAGAATTTCACGCTAATGCACCTTCCGGTGAAAAAATCAAGGAATATCAGCAAAAAGCGATGAAAACATATAATATTTCAGCAACAGAAGCGGACTTTCTGGTGTTTACGGGAACCGAAAGTAATCGCACCTATTCCAAACAAAAAGATGAAATAAAAGTGCTTTTCAAATCAGGAGAAGTACGCCCCTTCTCAACGCTTTCTGAGTATTACATTTCATCAGAAGACATCACAAAACACTATTTCTGTTATCCCAGATGGTTAAGCTAATTGGGTCTTTCTCAAACCATTTCGACAGTTTATCACAACCACTCGCTTTATACAAATATCATGTCGGCACCTCTTCGCTTTCAGAGGTGCTTTATTTTTGATATTTCTTAAACCCAGGTTGATGACAACTCCAAATTGCACCATATAGCGTAAAATTGAATGTATTTAAATATATTCGATTTTATTAAATTAAATAAATATCAGATATTTTACTATCTTAATATATAATCTAAAATATTGATATTCTGCTACTTAATATATTACATATCTACAGAATATATCATTCGAAAAAGACACATTAATATTTTTGGTATATCATTTGCAATGATTAGTTAGGAAAATTTGAATTGTTTCACTTTTTTTCAAAATGTATATCTCATTGCAAATATCAACTAAATTAATTACCATGTCATCAACTATCTCAAAACTATTCAGCATCTGCAGTTTTCTACTGCTAATTGGCATCTCAGAGATGAATGCCCAACAAGACTGCAACGCTACCAGCGTTTCGATGTCCTGCAACAGTATGGTAAACTTATCGCTTGGTGTTGCATGTACACAACAAGTACAGCCACAGGAAATGCTTACCACCAACAGCTTTAGTTGTTACAACAACTTCACAGTTTCCATTTTGAACACCAATCTGGGAAGTACAGTTGGTCCGGCACAAATTGGAAAAACCTATGACGTAAAGGTAACGCATACGATCTCGGGCAATTCCTGCTGGGGTAAAATAAAAGTAGAAGACAAGACAGCGCCGATAATCGCGTGCAGTACGGTTACCACTCCTATAAGTTGCGCAGATCCAGATTTCAAAATTTCTTACGGAACTACTGTTGCGTTTGATAATATAGCTGGAAATAGTATTCCTGATGTTAATCTGACTGTCGCCAACAGACCGACTGTTACTGAAAACTGTAATGGATACACGCTGTACTACAGCGACATGGTTCAGAATTTTGATTGTACTACCAGCCAAGGAGGTTTGATGGCAATCGTTACAAGAACCTGGAAAGCCGTTGATGCACAAGGTAACACACGCGTTTGCAGTGAGAATTATGAAATATTACCAACTCCATTGAGTAGTATCCAAATACCAGCAGACCTAACTTTGGATTGTGCGGATACTTATGCATTAGATCAGGCAGGCAATCCGGCGCCATCATTTACCGGATTCCCCACCTTAAATGGAGTCCCAATCAATGGATCAAATGTAAATCTTTGCCAGATCGCAACCAGCTATTCTGATTTAAAAACTGCTGGGAGTTGCGCCGGATTTACCATTGTACGCAAGTGGACCTTGACGAATTGGTGCGAACCAAATATGTATGGAAACGCAAGTCCTATAACAATTCAAGTCAATCAATTGATTAATGTAAAAGACATAAAAAAACCAATCTTTTTGGGTTGGAACAATACAGCAACGTTAACAACAGACAATAATTCGTGCTTCAGAAGTATTTATGCGCCGATTCCTCCGCAAACCATTGACAATTGTGACACACAACTTGATTTTTCTTACGAATTATCTGATCAAATGGGAGTCACCTTAATAACCAAAGGAACGGTTCTTAAAAATATCCAACGAGGTATCTATACACTTAGAGCTTATGCAACAGATGATTGTGGAAACACCGCTAGTACCAGCACTACAATTGAAATCAAAGACCTCATTCCACCAGTAGCCGCTTGTGACCAAAATACACGTGTCAGTCTACGAACAGACGGAACAGCTGTAGTAAATGCAACCACTTTTAATAACGGAAGTTTTGACAATTGCTGCATTGACACCTCATTATTTCAAGTTAAAAGAATGTCTGAGGATGACAGTAAATTCAATAAATTTATGAAATTTACATGTGCTGATGCGGGCATTCAGGTAGTATTGAGAGTATTTGATTGTAGTGGAAACTCCAACACCTGTATGGTAAATACTGTAATTGAAGATAAGATATCGCCGGTAATATTTGTGGAAGACTCGGTTGATCCTTTGAAATGCGGTGGCGAAATAAGCGCAAGAAAATGGCTGGATGAACACAAACCTGAATTGAAAACTGTTGGTGATTATCCTACTCCAACTAATCCGGGGTACTATGACAATTGCAGTGCTAAAGCAACTTACCAGGATTTAGTCGGAATAGATCAATGCAGCAGAGGTACAATCAAAAGAGTCTGGACAGTAACAGATGACAATGGAAACACCGGAACGGCTATTCAAACTGTAACCATCGATAATCAATCAAGCTATACTGTAAGCTATCCTAAAGATGTTACTTTCAACTGTGAGCAAGCGACCATTAATTTAAGTCCTTCAGTATTGGGCACACCTACAATCACGCAAGCCGCCAACAGTTGTGCAATTATCTCTACGACCTATGAAGATAGACCGGTGGGTACTGGAACATGCAGAAAAATAAACAGAGTCTGGAAAGTATTGAATATGTGCGCCAACAGCATGTCACCTGCACCGAATCAATTCGAAACAGGTACTCAGGTAATCAGCATAATTGATAATGTAGCGCCCGTAATTGGCAACGTTGAAATCACCACCACATATGAGGCAAAACAATGTTTTGCAACAAGTGTTGAATTGAAAAAAACAGGTTTTACAGATAATTGCTCACAGAATATCACGGTTACTTATACTTCCAATATTCCGAACTATGAAGCCGGATTTCTCCCTGCGACTTTGACAAATGTAGCGAGTGGTAATTATAAACTGACATACAGAGCATCAGATAATTGTGGAAATTTCACAACCAAAAACGTAGATCTAACTGTTAGAGATGACAAAAAACCAGTCGCCATTTGTCACGACAACCTAGCCGTGAGCCTTGGAAATATAGGTCAGGGAATGATATTGGCCAGACAAGTGGACGGAGGAAGTTCTGATAACTGTACCGAAAAGAGCAAACTAAAATACAGAATTCAAGTGCCTGCTCCGGCAAGAGGAACTGCATATGACGCTTCCAAAACTGATTCAATGTATATTTTCAGATGCCCAACCACCGGAATAGACGATTCTTCTTATGTGAGAGTATATCCTGTTGCATTATGGGTAGGAGACGAAAGCGGTAACTGGGATTTCTGTGAAACAGTAGTAAGCGTACAAGATAATATGAAAATTTGTCCTCCGGTAACCAGCATTCTAAGAAACGTAGCTGGAATTATCGCAACAAATGACAATAAACCTGTTGAAAATGTACAGTTAAAGTTAAAAGGAGCAACAGAACTTAATGCCAAAAGTGATGCAAGCGGCTCATTCATTTTCAACAATGTAAGCTCAGGCTCTTATGACTTGATACCTGAAAAAAATGAATTCCCTTTGAATGGCGTTTCTACTTTTGACCTGATCATGATGACAAAACACATTCTGGGTGTACAACAATTTAGCAGTTCAAATCAGTTCATTGCGGCAGATATCAATGCAAATGGTGTAATTTCAACTGCTGACGTAGTGGAACTGAGAAAAATGATTCTGGGATTACAGAGTGGCTTTAGCAAAAATCAATCGTGGAGATTTGTTGAAAAAGGTGTCAATTATTCAACCAACAATATCAGCAGCTGGTTAGCGAATCTACCAAACAAGAAGCAGTTTTTAAATCTTGATAACCCCAAAGCAGATTTCACAGCTATTAAGATTGGAGATTTAAACATGAATGCTAAACCTAACTCAAGCATGGCCGGAAATGGTCGAAATGCTAAAACTACCAATTTCGATGTAAACCAACAGACAGCGGAAGCAGGAGAGATAGTTAAGGTAACTTTTAGTAGCGCTGATTATCAATCACTTGAAGGCCATCAACTTGCTTTGAATTATGATAAAAATGTGTTGGAATTAATGCAAATCCACGGTGATCAGGATGCATTTGCATTCCTGGAAGAAGGTTTGATCACACATAGTCAAATCGGAAAAGCAAATAACAACGAAGAAATGTTCAGTTTAACATTTAAGGCAAGACAACAGGTAGATTTCAGCACAGCAATTAGGTTGAACGAAGAAGTCATGAATGCTGAAGCGTATATAACTAAAGGTGAGGCGACAAACATCGACCTGAAGTTTAAAACTGTGAAATCTTCAAATGGTATTGAGTTATTTCAGAATCAGCCGAACCCTTTCAGAGGCACAACGGTGATTGGATTCCAGTTGCCAGAAACACAACACGTCAAATTAAGCATTTTCGATGTAAGAGGCCTAATTATCAAAACATATGAAGGAGACTATCAACCTGGCTATCAACAAATAGTAATTGACAGTAATGAATTAAACGGAAATGGAGTTTTTGTGTACCGTCTTGAAGCGGGCAATCAGTCCATCACCAGAAAAATGGTAATAATAGAATAGATTTTGTTGATGATAATTGTTTAAGCCGCCGCTTCTTCTTGAAGCGGTGGCTTTTTTTTATAAATACAATCGGGAAATGTTGGCTTTACCTATCTTTAGCGCCAATATGATACCAACGGCAACAAAATCAATTTTTCAAACCCGACTATTGGAATGGGCAAAATCAAATCCTCGACCAATGCCATGGAAGGCTGAGCGAAACCCATACTTCATTTGGCTATCAGAGATCATTCTGCAGCAAACCCGTGTCGCACAAGGCACATCTTATTATGAAAAAATCATCAGCATCTATCCGGATGTTTTTGCGCTCGCAGGTACATCGGAAGATGAGTTGATGAAAGTCTGGGAGGGACTGGGATACTATAGTCGCGCCCGCAATTTGCACCATACCGCCAAATGTATTGCAAATGAAATGAATGGAGTTTTTCCTGATACTTACGACGAAATTCTTAAACTGAAAGGGATTGGCGAATACACTGCGGCAGCCATTGCCTCATTCGCTTTTGATTTGCCGCATGCAGTTGTTGATGGCAATGTGTTTCGGGTTCTGTCGCGTTTTTTTGGTATCGAACTACCGATTGACAGCAACGAAGGGAAGAAATACTTCAGCAGGCTGGCAAATGAGTTGCTAATAAAAAACAAATCAGCCATTTATAATCAAGCAATTATGGATTTTGGCGCTATACAATGTACGCCAAAATCACCTGATTGCGACTCTTGTACGCTCAGTGAAAATTGCCAGGCTAAGCTAAAAGATCAGGTCAAAACCCTTCCGCTCAAGGATAAAAAAATCAAAAAAAGCAATCGCTATTTCAACTACATGCTATTTATAGGGGATGGATTCATCTGGGTGGGTCGTCGGGAGCAGAAAGACATCTGGCAACAATTATATGAATTCCCTATGCTGGAAACCAAAGAACCCTCTACTGATATTAATGGACTTATTCGAGATTTTTTAGCTCAAAATGATATCTATCAATCCCTCGACAGCTTGCCAATTATTAGTTCTGGCACCTACATTCAACAGTTGACGCATCAAAAAATCAGTGCCGTATTTCATGAAATTCAACTGAATAACGATACATTAACATTCCTACAACATTGGAAAAAGATTATGTTAAGAGAATTAAAAATATTTGCTTTTCCCAGAATTATTGATCTCTATTTAAAAGAAAAGAATTATCTTTAAGTCTGTTTAATTTAAACATTGAAAAACAATTTTTTAACCATTAAAATTTGCACGACCATGTTGAATCGCGTAACATTAATTGGAAACCTGGGGAGAGATCCCGAAATTCGTCGACTGGAAAATGGCGTTGCTGTGGCTAAGTTTGCCGTAGCTACAAACGAGTATTACAGAGACAAAGAAAACAACCTGCAACAACTTACTGAATGGCACGATGTTGTTGCCTGGCGATCACTCGCTGAGCAAACTGAAAAAGTGCTTCGCAAAGGCCGACTTGTCTACATTGAAGGTCGACTGACACATCGCAAGTACAAAACGCAGGATGGGCAGGATCGAGTAGCTACTGAAGTCCTTGCAAGTATGATCAAAGTATTAGATCGCGAAAAACGCGAAGACGGAAGCCACTTCCCTGCCGATGAACCACATTTTGCAAGTGGAAAACCAAGTACAGGAAGTAATTCAGGAAGTATTGAAGAAGTACCACCGCCAATTAGTGAAGAAGGCGACGGACTACCATTCTAAGCCATGACCAGTTAAATATAATACCATTTTTTGAAAATTTCATCAAATGGTATTATATTTGCCCTTTCTTTATTGAAAAATAAAAAAAATGCGATGAAAATTGAATACTCATCGCTTTTTTTAATGCACTAAGCACCCCACATTTTTTGCGGGTTGTTGATTTCTTCACTAAACCTTCTTATTTTGGAAGCAGATATACCCCTTTGGCAATATTTTAATTTTCAACATATCCTTTTCTTAGAAGCGGGCATTTCCACGGGCTATTCAATAGCCTTTATTTTAGCTTTGCTTGGCATTTCTGCCTTTTTGGCTGCTTCCGAAGTAGCATTCTTTTCTCTTTCCGCTAACGATATTGAAAAACTAAAACATGGTGACGACACTTCGAGTGCAAAATATATTTTAAGATTAGTAGAAATGCCACATACCTTGTTGGCAACTATTTTAATTGCGCACACTATCGTCAATATTGGGATAGTTATTATCTCCGATTTTGTAATCAAAGGTGTTTTTGAAAAAAGTGGCACTTCTCATTACTGGGCTGAAATAATTATTAATAAGTTTGGACTCTTGATACCTATCGAGGAACTTTCAGAATCTATTAATTTTCTGGTGACCGTAGTTGGCGTCACTTCATTACTTGTTTTATTTGGAGAGATTACACCAAAATTATATGCAAGAAGCAACAATGTAAAGTTGGCTAAACTGGCATCCAGCCCTATACTCTATTTGGTTAAAATCCTTAGTCCAATCTCAAAATTTCTTGTTCGCTGGACTGATCGCCTGGAAGAAAAACTGGAACAAAGATCCGCAAGTTCCAACATTGCCACGAAAGAAGAATTTGATAAAGCCATAGACCTGACCGTCAAGGAAGGTAAAACCGGAGACCAGGAAGCTATTTTCCTTAAAAACATCATCAACTTTGGCGATGTTGAAGTGCAACAAATCATGTGCCCAAGAAAAAACATCGTCGGCATTGATATTGGGGAAACATATAAAGATGTGCTTTCGCTGGTAAAAAGGTCCGGATTTTCCCGATATCCTATTTATGATGATGATTTAGATAATATTGTGGGAATTCTGTATTCGAAGGATTTACTAGAACACTTAGACGAAGATAGTAGCTTCGATTGGAATTCCATTGTTGAGAAAGAAGTTGTTTATGTGCCTGAATCAAAAAAGATAGACGACTTGATGCGTTTCATCCAAAAAGAAAAGCAACACCTGGCGATTGTAGTCGATGAATTCGGAGGAACCTCTGGTTTGGTTTCGCTGGAAGATATTATGGAGCAAATCATCGGTGAAATTCACGATGAATCAGATATCGAAAGAGTAATAGATTTCCAGAAAATTGACGACAACAATTATATCTTCGAAGGCGAGGCGCTTTTAAATGATGTCTGTCGGGTACTGAAGATCGATCATGAAAAATTTATTGAAGTCCGTGGCGATGCCAACGCCTTGGCCGGACTGGTATTAGAAAAAACAGGAGTAATCCCCAAGAAAGATACTGAAATACAAGTCCTTAACTATAAAATTAAGGTACTGACTGTAAATAAAAGAAGGATTGAAAAGGTACAGTTCACCATTATTCAACCCTCCTAAACTTATAGCGGAAATTTTTTCTAAAGCTTCTTGTACGCAAATTATCTGGGCGTCACCAGCAGCTTACCACTTTTAATACCCGGTCTTCCTTCAAAACTCAATCGCCATACATAAATGCCGGGCGGAACGGCCGAAATATCGAAATCGTACTGATCGTGCCCCTGGTAAACCGGGAAATGCAAGATGGCTCGGCCGGAAAGATCAAACAACTCCCATCTGCCCTTTTCGAAGCGATTGACATAACCGAATAGGTCCATATTCACGTGTTCCGTTGCAGGATTGGGATACAGTGCTACCGTTACTGGAACTTCTTCAACTGAACCAACTGCAGAAATATAGGGTGAAATCGAACTATCGCAGGGCGTATGCGGTTCATCTATTGCACCCAGCCTGAAATGCGGATAATTGGGAACACTCCAGGATACTTTGGTCGGCACTTTTAATCCATGCTGTTCTACTCCACATGCTTTGCTTTTGCGATTGGGATAATTGATGACCGTGAGGTATTCAATTGTTGCAGCCGGCACGATGTAGATTTTGCAATCCGGACCAAGGTAAGCACCATCAAAGGTGCTCCGCCAGATGCCGTCTACCGCAAAACCATCGTATTCGGCAACTACTTCTTTGGCCTGATTTGGATCAGCTGCTTGCATATCAATCTGATAAATCAAGCTATCCATGGAAGCATAGAGATATTGGGAATTGGGCGAAAAGCAAACACCTCCTCTGTAAACTCCTCTTCCAAAATCAACTACCTTAGGATTTGAAAACAGGCCTGTGCTCCTATCGAAATCAAAGAGCAATAATCCATCCTTGCTTCGCAAGCGGGCGTATTTTTTTCCATCAGCTGAAAAACATACTTGTTCGCTATAGTACCTTTTATTGGGTCGAATTCCGATTTGTTGTTCCCAAGGGCCCAGTATGGTATCCTCTTTGACGAGCAAGCGGTAATATTTATTGTTGTCGGTACTATCACTAGTACTCCAGGTCCATTGGGGCACAATCACCCACCAGTCTTTGCCATTGGTATGCCGACAAGCTGCAATATCTCCGGCACTTAAGGTATCTTGTATAATCGTTTTGTTTTTAACTATTACTTCCCCAAAACCCATATCTTTTTTCATGTCAATAATGGAATAATTTAACCTTGAAACATACAATCGGGCATTGGGGTCAGTAACCTCCAGATCAAAGGTGGTGTGCAACATCAGGTACTTATTTTGATAGGGCAAAATGAGCGATCCATCCCTGATTCTCATGCTTCCTCCATTTCTACAAAAAAACGCCTCAGTATATACGCCAGGATTTATTTTTTGACCATTTTTCATGATTTCGAATTTCCGATTGTACACATCGCAACCATTGGTAAAAAACTCAAGCTGCCCATCCGTACCGCATATGGCACTGTTGTATTCGAAAAAGTCTTCTTTTAAACGCTTTGGAAAATCCCTGATCTGTACTGGCTTTGTATTGAAATCCATCAGATTGCCATTTTGGTAAAAATAGTAGCCGAACGGCCATTGGTAATCGCGCTTTTTATCCAAAATGACATTCTGTGCTTTCATCGTGTTCAAAACTGTCAAAAAAAAACTGCCAATAAATAAAAATCTTATCATTGCTACAAATAATTTTGAAAAAGGGCCTTTGGAATGCTTGCTGACCAAAGGCCCTACAGAATAGTCGATTATTCTTTAAATAAAACTATTTTTTCAACATGTAATAAATCACCGTTTGTTTTATTTTTCACGACATATTGGTAAATTTCTTGGGCATTCGAAAAGTCAGTTCAATATCATTGGCAACGCAATTACCCCAATTGCAAATTCTGATGGTGAATTTAATGGGCGTACTACCGGGAATATTATTTCCAGAAGGTGTAATTTTTGTGCTGGCTACATCATACTCGACAATGGTGCAACTGCGATTAGCATTTTTTATTGGCGGAATAGTTTGCTGGGCAGAAGCTGTGAAGCCAGTCAGACCTAAACAAATGAGAAATGAGAAACTAGAGTAAGAAAAAAAGTTTAAAAAATAAGAGGGAAGGCCCGCTCTTTGCGGATAGGTGTTTGTGTGTTTTTTCATGTTTGTAATTCATTTTAATGGCTAAAAAATTTGTTTTTCAAAATATTGTTTTCAAACTTAAGGCGATAATTTTAGTTTGAATAAATTAAATGAAAAATTTAACAAAACTTTAATATTTATTTTTCACTGACTGAAAATCTGTCAATTGTTACAAAAGCATTAGCTTTGCGAAGCTATATACCCAAAATGGGTGTATTTTGATAAATAATCTGCGCAAAATATGAATAGTACCGAACTCGGATTTGTCAAGTATGACATAATAAATAATATTGCCTACCTAACATTTGGACATCCCGCACACAATTCACTGCCAGGTAAACTTCTTTCAAAACTAAAGGATCAAATACAAGAACTGGGAGCAGACGAAAATGTGCATTTAATCGTTTTACAAAGTGAAGGTGAACGAACTTTCTGCGCAGGCGCTAGTTTTGATGAATTGGCAAGCATTGAGAATTTTCTAGTCGGAAAACAATTTTTTCTAGGTTTTGCCAATGTAATCAATGCCATGCGAAACTGTCCTAAGATCATAATCGGAAGAATTCAGGGCAAAGCGATTGGAGGCGGTGTAGGACTTGCAGCTGCTTGCGATTACGCAATTGCAACAAAATATGCCACCATTAAACTAAGCGAACTCGCAGTGGGTATCGGACCTTTCGTTATTGGCCCTGCAGTGCAACGCAAGATGAGATTGGCTGCCTTTAGTCAAATGGCATTGAATGCGACCGAGTTCCAGACAGCCGAATGGGCAAAGGACCGTGGCCTATTTCAGGAAGTTTTTGATACTGCCGAACAAATGGATGAGTACATTGCTCATTTCAGCAAAAAATTGCTCGCTTCTAATCCCGATGCGCTGCGACTATTAAAAAAAGTGTTCTGGGAAGGTACTGATCACTGGGATCAATTATTGGACGAACGCGCCGGCATGAGTGGAATGCTGGTATTATCAGATTTTACAAAAAACGCAATAGCTGCATTTAAAAGCAAATGAAAGGAAACTTAGGAAAAATAATTGTTTTTGCATTAATTGCCATTATGGCGATCCCCTATCTGATGAAATTCTCCGGATGCTCTGATAACAAAAAAAATATTGACAATCCAACTGTTAGCGAGCCCGCAGAAACAATCAAAGTAGACATTCCGGCATATTCTGTGGATACCGCATTTGCTTTTACAGCCAAGCAAGTCGCTTTTGGACCTAGAGTCCCTAACTCTGCTGCCCACAAGGCCTGCAGAGCATGGTTGGTCAAAAAACTGAAAAGTTATGGCGCGCAAGTAGAGGAACAAGAACTTTCAGAAAAACATCATAGTGGAAAAATACTTAAAGGCGCCAATATTATTGCTAAATTCAACCCGCAAAATCCACGGCGTGTCATGCTTGCTGCCCATTGGGATACGCGGGAAGTAGCGGATAAAGATGAAAATCCTGCCAAGAGAAATACGCCGATTGATGGCGCCGATGATGGCGCAAGTGGTGTAGGTATCTTACTTGAAATAGCGCGAACTTTCAAACAAAAACCAATTGAACTTGGCTTGGACATCGTCTTGTTTGATCTCGAAGACAACGGAAAAGACGGTGACGGCACTGAAGATACTGAAGCAACCTGGTGTCTGGGATCACAGCATTGGGCAAAAAACAAAGGCAACTATCAGGCTCGTTTCGGTATTTTGCTGGATATGGTCGGTGCAAAAAATGCGACCTTTCCTAAAGAAGGCTACTCCATGCATTATGCTCCTGAAATCACCAATAAAATCTGGTCGATTGCAAGCAGACTGGGCCATTCCCGCTTTTTTGTTAACGACACTGGCGGTGGCATAACCGATGACCACGTCTATGTAAATAAATCAGGGATTCCAATGGTTGACATAATTAACCTTAGTCCCGGCCCAAGCGGCTCTTTCGGCTTTTACCATCATACGCACGATGACAATATGAATGTAATCGACAAAGAGACTATGAATGCAGTTTTGGAGACGGTATTGATCGTTGTTTTTAGTGAATCAGCCGCAATACTGTAATTATATATGTTTAAGATCAGACCCATTCAGGCAGCTGACAACGAACCAATCGCTGCCATTATCCAACGAAGTCTGCTAGAGTTCAACGCAGCAAAACCGGGTACTATGTATTTTGACCCAACGGTGCACCATACTTTTGAGTATTTTCAAAAAGATGGCTGTGAATATTTTGTTGCTGAATTGGAAGGAAAAATCGTAGGTGGAGCAGGTTATTTTACTACGCCGGGCTTACCCGACGGAGTGGTTGAGCTGGTCAGATTGTATTTAGCCCCCGAAGCCAGAGGTAAAGGAATTGGCAAATTCCTTATTTTACATTGTGAATCAGCAGCCAGATTTCTCGGTTATCACCGCATGTATCTGGAAACCACCAAAGAACTGAATATTGCGGTGCCGTTATACGAAAAACTGGGATATCATTATATTGACCACACTTTGGGAGAAAGTGGTCATTTCGGATGTGAGATTAGGATGCTTAAATCACTCTAATTTCCCAGTCTTTTGACCATAAAATAAGTCTCAAACTGAGAACGAATGGAGATATCTTTGTTTCTGTGATTATAACGGTTGCTGAGTTCAGCATCCACAATTCTTGATTTCACATTATCCATCCACTGAATTTCCATAAAATCATATACTTGCTTTTTCAGCACTTCATCTTGCACAGGAAAAGCAGTTTCAATTCTGAAACTTAAATTGCGGGTCATCCAATCTGCAGAAGAAATATAAGTGTCCATTTTACCCTCGTTGTGAAAGATAAAAACACGGGCGTGCTCAAGAAAACGATCCACAATACTGATCACTTTTATCTTTTCACTCATCTTCTTTACTCCAGGAACCAAACAACAGACGCCCCTTACAATTATTCGCACATTTACACCCGCATTGCTGGCCTCATAAAGCGCATCGATCATAGCCCTGTCCTCCAGACTGTTCATTTTCAAGAAGATTGCCGCCTCTTTTCCGGCTTTGGCTGCACTGATCTCTCTCTTTATGTAACTCAATAAATTTTCTCTCAAATTGAATTGGCCCACCAATAGCAATTTAAATCCTTCCTTGGGCTTTTCCTGGGTTTCAAGATATCTAAATACCCTTGAGACCTCTTCGCAAAGTTTCTTTTCACTGCTAAACAAACCAAAATCTGAATAAACCTTAGCGGTTTCTTCATGAAAATTACCGGAACTGAGGTAAGTATATAATCTAGGCAGCCCATCTTCTAATCGTCTGACTTGTGCAATCTTCGCATGTACCTTTATCCCTGGCATACTATACCTCACCCGCACACCAGCATGTGTCAGCGCTTCGCCCCATACGAGATTCGCTTCTTCGTCAAATCTTGCTTTCGCCTCTATAAATACAAATACCTGCTTCCCGTTCTGTGCTGCATCAATTAGGGCATTCATAATTTTAGAACGCTTTGCCACTCTGTACTGGACCACCGATATGTGTGTCACATTGGGATCTTCAGCAGCTTCTTCAAAAAAACGAACCACCGACTTATAAGAATGATAGGGATAATACAATAAATGATCCTTCAACGCGACCTGACGAAAAAAATCATGTGTTTTATCTAACTCTGCATAAGGAAGTGGAGGCAATGGAGGATTTTTTAACTGAGCCATTCCAAAATCCGGAAATTTAAAAAAGTCGGCGTTGTTGTGATAGCGACCTTCTTCTAAAATATCCTTCATATCTATGGTAAAAATATCAGTTAAAAAATCAAGCATTTTTTCAGGCAAGGTTCTATCGATTACAAAGCGGGAGGCCGGACCAACATTTCTTTTGTTAAGACTTGTCTTTATCTTCTGGATCAGGTCTCCGGTATACTCATCATCAATATACAATTCGGCATCTC